>JBAXQP010000068.1 GCA_037131655.1 bacterium
GGGATAGGGTGGAAAGGGTCAGCTTTCCTGTGGATCGGGGGCGGGGGGCGCGTATTGGAGGGTTATTGGACAGATTCATCGTCTTTTGGTTGGAAATGGGAGGGTTTTGGTGGGAGTTGGTCGGGCTCAGGCAAAATATGACCTTCTCAGGACAAATAATGTCGGCCTCAGACAAAATATGTCGGCCTCAGGCAAAGTTAGTTCAACTCAGATAATAAGTAAGAGGCTCAGCTAAAATTGGAGCTTAGTTTTTCTCTGAGTTTGGCTAATGAGAGCTGAGGCGGACATCTGGTCTCCATTAATGCATAAAAGAATTCTGAGCCGCGCCAAAGTATTCTGAGGGCGGCCAAAGTATTCTGAGGTAGACAAAAGTATTCTGAGGCGGACAAAAGAGCAGCGGAGGGCTTCCAAATTGCGGCGGGATGTCCTATAATCATTAGTATCTATAGAAATATCGTCCGCTTTCCGCAGTTCAATGGGAGGGCGGGACGGGTTTTGGAAATACATGCTACTAACTTCCAAAATCGCCTCCTCCTATATCTCCTCCACCGAAATCGCCACCACCGAAGTCACCGCCGCCGACATCCACACCGCCGGTATCGGTTCCGAAATCACCTGTGCCGAAATCGCCACCTGTTTCGTAGTCTGAGAGGCCGCTTGTGTCGGCGCTTGAAACCTCCTGTCCACCATAATTACCGTATCCGCCGTAATTGCTATGACCCCAGGCGAAGGGGTTGAAGACACTCATCATTGCAAACATGCTAATCATGTTCCAGGAGAATGAATTGTCGTTATAGTTCTGATAAGGATCATAGTTCGGGACTGAGTACCAAGGGGTTGTTTTGCCGTCTATTGTTTGGGTTCGAAGCTGCGGCGAGCGGCCCGACCGGAGTTCGTCTAAGTCTTCAGGGCAAGCTAAAACAGTACGCTTCTGCCCGTCTAGCGTCATCGTAACCGGGGTTAAATCGCCATTTCCAGGGCGAGAGCAGAAGAAGCAGCAGTTTTTAACCGGTTGGAAGATTTCTGAGTTATTCGAATAGTCTTGAATGGTTGTAGCGTTAGCAGTTGCGCTCGATTTGCCATCGATATTCGTTAAATCAGGGACAGCAAAGGCAACTTTCGTGCCTTCGGTAGCAGCTTCGATATGCTTCTTGCCATTCTCGATGTCTTCTATTGCCTGAGCAAGATACAGCTTTGCGCGGTCAACCACATTAGGCTTGGTGGCGCTATCGAGGATGCGTGTGGCTTCTTCAAATTTAGCATCGGCTTGCTGGCGATATTGACGCACCGCATCAGCATTTTCGCCCTTGGGAAGCAGATCAGCATAGTTATCCAGATAGCTAATACCGTCGATGACTTGTCCCCGCAAGCTTTTCGCGCTTGCCAGCGCTCGCGCCAATACTTGTTTGCGGTTATTCGTAACGACTGCCCAGATAATTACAACTACACCAAGTGGAATGAATATAAATAGCCCCCAAAGTGTGGTTTTTGTTTGGGCTTGACCTTGTGCCGCTTCACTTGATGCCGTGGCAAGCCAGGTGATTGCCGGAGTGTAATCTGATTTGGAAACGTACTTCACCGCTCCATTTTCAAGCTCAGTCATCTTCTTTTCGCTGATCTTGTCTGAGTAGACCGTTATCCCCCGTCGAGTGGCTAGAATTATAATCGCATTATTGAGCGTTAGGCGCTTTTTAAAGATGTCTTTTGCCAGTTGGACACGTAGCTCTCTTCCATTCTTAATATAGTTTTTACCAAGAGACGGTACTACAACTACTTTGAGTGTCATCGGCTTGATGCGTTCGGCTACTTTTTCAACATCTCCCAAATTAACGACGTCTTGCATGCTGGGAGCAACATAAACAGTGCCGCGAGCAAGTTGCTGGTAGACATCCTGATTGGATACGGCCCTTTGCGCCAAAATAGGAACGGTCAGTAACATTATTGCTGCGAAAAGCAGTGTATTTTTCATCATAATCACCCCAAGTTACTCAATTTAAAGGTTCAATGCCCCCGGCGGAGCTTTGAAGGTTCCCGCCTCAAACTTTGGATTTAGCGTGTATCTCATGTTCCATTCGTAGATTAAGGCTTCGTTATTTAAAGTCTGAATTGGGTCAGCGCCTACTTTTGGTTCAGTATCGATTAATGCTGCTTTAACTTTTACTACAAGTCGGCGAAGCAGATGATCTTTGACGCCGATATAGAATTCCATCGATCCTTCGACGCCCTTGGAGTTCTTGTAATCGGCAGAGATGACATCGACGTCTTGAGTATCGATCTTTTGGCGCGGGCCGGTCTTCAAGTTGCTAAGATACTTATAAAACCGATCTATATCTGAGGGTGGGCTGAGAATTAACATCAAAGGCAAGCCGGAGTCGGAAAGCATCTTTTCGAAGTTACGAAGCATATCCGTCATCTCCGCAGGCGCTTCCCTCCCAATATTTTGTCCACCATACGGCAGATAAAGCTTTTTGCCGGTCGAGACCACAAGCGTGGAACGAACTTGAGCGCCTGTCCGATCGGTTTGCTCAAGACGAAACAGGTTGGGACGCTGAATTAGTAGATTAGTTTTTATGCTTGCATCGCTACTGGACTGCGTTTGATTTGCATCATGGGCAGAGTTTATACACACCATTGTGAGTGTTTGGTAGGTGCTGTAGGCTTTTGTCATCTGATCTAACAGCATTTTGGGGTCGGTAGGTGTATTGACCGGGGTCTGAGCGTTGACCAGTATGAGAAAAGAAAGCAATGTAGAGGTCATCATTGTTTAACTCCTTGACGTTTTCAAGTTTTACGGGAGCTTCCTCGCCATTTTAAATCCGAGTATCCTGCGCGTTGATTAACTGTTCGAGCCGATGTGAATAGGAAATCCGATAATCGGTTCAGATAGCGGATTATCTCCGGATTTATCTCTTCGATTTCGCTAAGAGCGATTACTTTTCGTTCAGCGTTGCGGCAGACTGATCGAGCGATATGAAGCTGTGCCGCGACTGGTGTCCCGCCTGGCAAGATGAAAGCATTCAACGGTTCAATGTCATTTTCGAGCTTGTCGATTGCGTGTTCAAGAAACTCGACATGGCTTGTAGTTACACAAAGATGCGGATCGGACTTTTCGGTCGATCCTGCCAGTTCCGCGCCCAATTCAAAAAGGTGGTTCTGAATTTGCTCAATCAAAGCGGCCAAATCTCTATACGAAAGGTAAGCCCTGGATAGACCTAAGTGGGAGTTGAGCTCATCCACTGTGCCATAAGCTTCCACGCGCGGATCGTTCTTGCGTACGCGCTTTCCCCCAATTAAGTCGGTTTCCCCTCGGTCACCCGTCTTTGTATAGATGCGCATATCAACATTGTACCTCAAGGTTTTGAACTGAATAGTGATAGCGCTTACAAGCAATCACAACTAACCTTAGTTCAGTTGCTTGACAATGGGAATTAGCTCTTGTATACTGGAGTTGATTGATCCGAAACAGGAGGTCACCAAACAGCCGGTGATAACATCGCGGCTAGATGTAGTATTTGCTCATCATAGTGAAGAAATTTTCGCCAACCTTCTAGATTTCTATAAGGTGCGGTGGGAGTACGAACCGCGCGCTTTTGTCCTCTTAAGGGATGAAGATGGTAATATCAAAGAATCATTTACTCCCGACTTTTATCTTCCCGATTACGACCTCTATATCGAACTCACCACACGCCGAAAGAACTTAGGAACCCGAAAACGCCGCCGTATCGAGCGTTTAGAAGAACTCTATCCCGACATCAAAATCCGCCTCTTCCACCCCAAAGACATCCAAAAACTTATGGTCAAGTATTCAATTCCTGCTCAGACTAAAGTCTGAAGAAACGCTTATTTGAAGCCGATCAACGTGCTTTCCTTTGTTTCTTGCGGAATTGCCAAACTGTTTTTACCAGTGTTTACGTGGTACAAATAGAATTAGCGTTGGATTGAAATCAGGAAGGCAAATATGACACACCCACCACTTATGAGTACGATAATTGCAATCGGTCTAATACCTGTCGCATTTCTTTTTATACATGCGTTTGTGAGCGGCTTGAAGAAGGGCAGCCTGCATCCGGTGACGGGAACGACGGCAATCTTGTGCGATATAGGCATGTCGTTGGGCTATATGATTGCCAGGAGCCTCCACTTATCGATTGCGGTGGGACCAGCAGCGGAAGGATATATCCGCAAGCTCTTTTGGATACATGGTCCCATTTCAGGACTGGTGATCTTATTGGAAGTGGCTGTCCTCATCACTGGTATTAACAATTATCGCCTCAAAAAGCGCGATATTGAACGTCCCACCCTCCACGGTAAGCTATCCCGTACCCTCTTTTACCTCTGGTGGGTCGCCTTTCTTACCGGCGAAGCACTCTATCTGGGGAGATACGTGCTGTAGGAAGAGAATATGAAGGCACAATTTGAATTTCATCCACCCCAAAGTTAGTCATTCTAAATGGAGCTATTTACCTCGATCATTTGGGTTTAGATGATTGTGGGCCGACTGTTAACACGTTACAATAAGTTCCAGTCGCACATTCCCCCATAACTTGACCCCTAAATCTCCTGCCCCCTACCTGGCGTGAGAAGAAGCACTTGAGTTTGGGGGGATTTGGCGGCTACTTGGGTTCGGAAGGTTTCGGGGTTGCCGCCGTGTTCGGCGAAGAGCCAGAAGTGGGCGGGGATAGTGCTTTTGGCTTGGCATTTTGCGACGAGGGTGGAGGATTCGTCTTCGGATAGGTTGCCGTATGCGCCATTGATGCAGGGGATGACGATATCGGGCTTAGTGGCGATGATGGGAGACATAAATGTTTCGTTGTAGCCTGTGTCGCCAGTGAAATAGAGGGTATGGTTGGCGAATGTCATCAGAAAACCTACTGCACTGGAGCATAGTTCGCCATGATCCGCTTTTGTAGCTTCAACTTGGATGCTCCCGCATTTATGGATTGCTCCGGAGTAGGTGAGTTTGTAGGCGATCCCCTTGCTGTTCAAAAAATCCTCGCAGCACTCCGGAGCGATGACATGGCAGCCGGGATTGGCCTTTACTAGCGTTTCGAAGCTATCCACATCCAGATGATCCATATGGTCATGGGTTAGGAGCAAATAATCGAAACGCAACTCTTCCGGCAGAATAGGAGCAAGGCTGAGCCGGCGGAAGCCGAACATTCTTTCCACACAATCACTAAGGTACGGATCGATGCAAATGACTTCCCCAGTGGCGAACTTGAATACAAAGCCCGCGCCACCCAGCCAATAGACAATAACGCTGCCCTCTTTAGGTAAATCGCTACGGATATCTTTTAGGTTATAGCTCATTCTAGTCACCCATCTTAATCATGAATTTGATGCGGCGGTCATTTTTGGTCTTCATATCGAGCATCGCTTGGGGAACCTCATCGAGCGAATAGTAGCCGGTGATGAGCGAAGTAAAGTCGAGCATCCCAACCGACATTAGCTTGAGCGTTGGTTTATACATGCCTAAGCTTCCGGCAGAGCCCATTAAATTGATCCCGCCGAAAACAAAACGATCGATATCCAGCCCATCGATTAACTTCTCATAAAAGGCTACCGCTGAGATTGTTCCGCAGGGATTGAGCAGGGTTAGGCTCTCCTTAAGAAGTTCAGTCGAACCGGATGCCTCAATCACGCAATCGACACCCTCCCCTTTGACCCCATCGGTTAGAGAAGTGTTCATAAGGTTCAATCCAACATCCACGCCAAGGTCAAGCGCCGCTTGAATTTTGAAGTCTTTCCTGCCTGCAATAATAACCTTAGCAGCGCCGGACAGCTTGGCGATTTTGGCGGCCATGATGCCGATTGGGCCGGTGCCAATAACCAATACCGTATCGCCTAGCTTTACTTTGCCCAATACCACCGAATACATCGCTGTGGCGGCAGGTTCGACCATCGCGCCGTTATCGAAGCTCACTTCATCCGGCAGTCGGAAGAGGTGTCTAGCAGGCATGAACATGTATTCGGCATACGCCCCATCCCAAGTATTGATGGTACCGACACATCGGAGACCAGCGCAGGCAAAGTATTGGCCCATGAGGCATTTGGAACACACGCCGCAGGAGACTGCCGTATCACCGACCACCCTATCTCCCGGTTTGAAAATCGAGACCCCTTCACCGACCTTATCAACCACCCCCGACCACTCATGTCCCGGGAGCATTGGGAACTTAATCGCGCCATTTTTGACGAACGAAAACTCACCGGAATAAATAGAATAATCCGTTCCGCAGATGCCGGAGCGCATAACCTTGCACCGAACCTCACCCGGCTTCGGCTCTGGGGTTTTAACCTCAGACACTCTTAATTGGAGAGGCGCTTCAATATAGGCTGCTTTCATTTCTTAACCTCAATATGTTCTGAAATAACTTCTTGAATGGTATCCCGAGGGCCGGTTAGGGCGCAAAGGTAGCTCTTGCATGTGACCTTCTCAACTCCCTTGCCGACTGCCGGGCTGTGATATTCCACTTCTCCGAATGGATAAACATCCGCCCCATAGAATAGCTGGACGGGACATGCAAATTCAACTGATTCGCCGAAAGGAGGATCGATATACCGGCCGTCCGGCTTTAGCTCGAAGCCTCGAATAATTAGCGAGGCAGAATCGACGCCCAATTCTCGATAATAACCGATAACACCCGTCAGGTCGTTGCCCTGAAATCCGACTTTGAACCGGTTCTTCATCGCATAACTCACCGGCACGTAACCGTGTTCATTCTCGCCAATCGCTCCCGTCGGGTCGCCGGGGTAGGTAACATAGTCCGAACCGCTTTTCTTGCCCACCATCACCGTTCCGCCCTGAGGGACTTGGATCAGGTCCCAAAACCCCAATTCCATCGGGCAATCCCCCTCAACCTCTAACGTCGTCGTCTCCTCATACCCGGCGGTCGCTATCTCCGGCTTCGTTGTAAACCGTCTTAGTCCTTCTGATGTGAATGCGCGGATTTCCCTCTTCGTCTTGAAGGGAATAGCCACGCCGGAAGCCAATACAGTAACCGCCCCGCTGTTCTGGAGCGTTATTGAGTCGGTTTCGGCTGTAAAGCTGTATTTCCCCGGATCGAAGCACACAGGAACGGTATAGGTTCCCCAAGGGTCGTTGGGGTCAGGAATAAAGAAATCAAACTCAGGCGCCAGCCACAACCGGTCACCCCCCGGATTATCCCACAGAGAAGCCCCCTGATTGAACTCACTATTAGTCCAAAACGCGTTATCAGCCTCATCCCCTGTCCAAACCCCAATCACCCGCCCATAAGAAGGCAATAAAGCCACCGAACCACCAGCCCCTGATGGGAAGGAGATGACTTCTACATTAAAATCATACAGAGATGGCTGTTTCATATATGTTGGCACAGAGGGATTACAGCTACAAAAGAAAGATTCCCTTCTGTAAGGGTTTGTACTTTATCGCTCATTTTGTATTTCTCATTTGTACTAATTTACCGTTTATTATAACTACACTTTCAAAAGGATCTATAGACACAAAAGAGATCGGCTGTTGCATTCCTACAGCCATTAAATCATCCACATTTTCAACACAGCCTATCCCAAGATTGGCTGAGAAAAAATCGACACAGTGCCCTCGAAAAATGGGATATCCATTTTCTTCATAAAGCGTTATATAAATATCCGGTGCTTGAGGTTCAGTGTAAACTCCTTGAACACGAGTTACTACTTTAATACTATTCATACTACGGATGAATGAAACTGAGTTAACATTACACTTTCCAATATTTACATTAAAAGCTATGAAATCTGAGTAGGGCGCAAAGACTAGACCAGGATATTGCTTTTTCAGATTGTCCAAAATACGGGCAATAGCAGCTGCTTTAGCAGCTGCTAAGTCTTTTTCTATTCTAGCTTGTCTTGCATTTTTGATGGTAATAGTAGTAAAGCCTATTGCCACAAGTAAAAGAGGAACCAGCGCTAATAATAAGCATCCGTATAAAAGCTTATTATTTCTTTTTTGAGAGATTATGGGTGGAGCTATCATTTAGAACATTTGCCAGTCAGTGATGGCTTCTCCTCTTTGTAACCTAGCGGCTATCATGCCTGCGTCAATAACGTTTACCACATAGATGACAAAACAAATTGCATTTGTGCACATCTGAATAGCGCTACCAAATCCCATATTTGCGCCACCAGATGTACTAGAGCTCACGGTTGAAAATATCAATCCCATGGATATAATAAATCCTCCGCAACATAAACACAAATTGACAAGAAAGAAAACAACTCCTTTCAGGATTTGTCTGTTATATACTTGTCCTAACCCACTAAGCAATATAGACAGTACAACCGCTATGATTGGCGAATGAGCACCTATAGGTACTTGAACAGCTCTTTGAGGAAAAGCTGCTGGCACATGAAATATTGCCTGAAGTTCAGGGATTGTTTTAGCGAGCTTCGTCTCCCCTGTACTTTGATCAATGATTATGCTATTAGCGTTTATTCTGTTTTGTACAGCCCACAATTCAAGAGTTTCTAAATCTAAAGGGCCGTATTCTACTCCAGAAGAATCTCTTACTTTATACATTTTATCTCCATAGTTTACTAATGGTGACTGAGTATAAGGCTCGGTATTATCATGGATTTCTTCTGTTGGAACTATTTCACAAACAAGTGTCTATAAATATGTTCTCAACTGAATTCATTATTAGACTTACTTCTTCAACCCCTGCCTCACCGCTGCTACTTCTTGGCTGCAGATTTTGTGTAATAGGTAGATGTCGCAGGCGTGCCAGAAGAGTTTCATTCCTTTGGCTTGCCAGAAGAGGGCCTTTTGGGCGTCTCCTACGGCGATGCCGGGGAGGACGTTGTGCCGGTTGCACGCCTCGATAATTCGCTCGATGGCGGCGATATATTCGGGAGATTCCCACTGGCCGGGGATGCCCATTCCCATCGATAGGTCATCATTCCCAACAACGGCCACATCAACCCCCTGTACACATAAAATGTCGTCCAGATTGACGAGGGCTTCGACGGTTTCGATTTGGATTCCAATCACTATGTTCTTGTTGACTGTTTCAATCTGCTCGACTACCGAGTTCCAACCTTTGTACTTGCCAACGGGGCAACTCGACCCGGCCAATCCGCGAGAGCCGAGAGGGCGGTACCGAACCATATCCACAATTTTTTCAACCTGTTGGCGGCTTCTAATTCTCGGCACAAAGATGCCGTCAGCGCCTTGATCGAGGGCGCGGTTAAGCTCGTGATAACAGTCTTCAGCTACTCTGACCATGCACGGCAGGCCAAGACAGCGGGCGGTGCGGATGTGGTCGGAGATGGTCTCTTCGTTCAGCGAGGTATGCTCGCGGTCGATCATCAACATGTCGTATCCCGCATCCGCAAAAACCTCAACAACTGCTGGGGATCGGCTGTCCATTATCCCCCCGCTTATTAAAACGTCTCCCGCTTTTATTCTGGCTTTTAGTTTTCCATCACATACATTCATTTTAATTCCTCAGTGTCGATAGTTAGGATTTAGCAATTCAGAAGGGGCTTTGCCCTCAAAGAACTCCGTCAAATCGGTCAGGCTGGAGTCCATCATCACTTCCATCGCCTCCTCGGTAACCGCCGAGGTATGAGGCGATAATATCACATTATCCATGCCGGTTAAAGGATTGCTCTTGTCGATGGGAGCATTCGCGAACACATCTAAACAAGCGCCGGCGATTATGCCCTTTTGAAGCGCCTCGATAAGCTCATTCTCCCGAACTACCTTACCACGCGAAGTGTTGACAAAGACCGCTGACCGTTTCATTTTATTAAATAGTTCTGTGCCGATGCTGTTCTCCGTTTCGGGATTAAGCGGTATGTGGAGGCTGACGAAATCCGAGTTCTTGAGCAGTTCATCCATACTGATATTCTCAACCCCTGCCCTGTCCACTTTATGATACTTGTCATAGACCAAAATCCGGCAGTTAAAACCTGCTAGGAGGGTCACCAGCCACTTGCCGATAGCCCCAAAACCGATGATGCCGACCGTCTTTCCGTAAAGCTCTTTTGTCATTCGGGGACGCCATTGCCCCTGGTGCATTTCGTCATCGAAGCGGCATACCTGGCGAGTGTAGCAGAGCATCATCCCCAGCGCATATTCGGCCACCGCGCGCGCATTCCGACCCGGCGCAGCAGTTACGGCTATTCCTAAATCAGTTGCGGCATCAATATCGATATTATCAACCCCAGTCCCATGGCGGACGATAAGCTTCAGTTTATCCTTGAGCTGATCAAGTGCCCAGCGGTCATACTTCTCCCCACCCGCTATCACCGCATCAAATCCCTTCACTAGCCTCACCGTCTCCTGCGGCGAATAGTCATCAGGCGGCGTCCAAACCATTTCAAACCCCTTCGGCTTCATCTCCTCGAAGAGTTTGGTATACCCCTGCCCAAAGTCAAGATTAGTCACAACCACTTGAATAGCCATACAACAAGTATAGCGCGTGCGGCTGGAAAAGGGGCGCTTTGTTTAGCTGATAGTTATCTTGTAGCATGGCAATTGATAAGAAAATCATAAATAAGGCAAGTGATCGATTTCATATACAAGATCAACTTCGGTGGCAACCTTCCGAGAAGTAGTACACCTCTCTGGTACACTTGTTTCAACGTGGAATCCGCTGGAAAACTGGGAAGGGGTATAGAAGCATGAATTCGGAAGCGATTGTATCCAAGCATACTTGCAACTTTAACAAGCCGCCGACTAAGCTAACTGATCGGCGATCCGTTGATTGCCCGTTGATGGGGAATGGCGATCTTGGAGTGGCGGTAGCGGGCCTCCCTGAGGC
>JBAXQP010000069.1 GCA_037131655.1 bacterium
ACCCATAAGGGTGGTAAGACAGCGAGTTGGAACGCGCTTGTGGTCGTCGGCGACAGTAATGGATATGTTGGTGTAGCGCTGGGTAAGGCACGCGGTATTCCTGATGCGATTCGCAAGGGAGAAGAGGCTGCTAAGAAAGCCTTGTTCAAAGTGCCGATGCTTGGCGTTACCTTGCCGCATGAAGTCACTGCGCAGATGGGTAGTTCCATCGTGCTGATGAAGCCGGCATCGCCTGGTACCGGAGTAGTTGCCGGTGGAGCGGTTCGAGCTTTATTGGAAGCTGCCGGTGTGCATGATGTGTTGGCTAAGTCATTTGGTTCGCGCAACGCAATCAATATGGCATGGGCTACGATGCGAGCTTTTGCTGCTTTGAAGGATCCTGATGTAACGGCAAAATCGCGCGGCAAACAACCTGGCTCGCTGATGCCCTGGTATGTAAAAACTGAGGAGGTAGCGCAAGATGCTTAAACTGAAGTTAGTGCGCAGTCCAATAGGGTTCAATTGGCGGCAGAAACGAACCATTAACGCACTTGGGCTGCGAAAAATGAACTCAGAGATGACTCATGAAGATAACCCTGTCATCAGGGGCATGATTGCTAAAGTGCCGCATCTCCTTGAAGTTACGAATTTGTCGGACGGACAAGAACAGTCCACGGCTAGGAGCAAGTAACGATGCAATTACATGATTTAAAACCGGCTCCCGGTTCAACCCATAAGAGAAAACGCGTTGGTCGCGGTATCGGTTCAGGCCATGGCAAGACCTGTTGTCGTGGTACGAAGGGCCAGAAAGCTCGAGATACTGTACCTGCAACCTTTGAAGGCGGCCAAACACCTCTGCATCGACGACTGCCGGTGAGACGAGGTTTCCGCAATCCTAATAAGAAATTCTATGCAGTGATTAATATTGAGCGCCTAGGTGAGTTGTTTGAGGCTAATGATATTATTACGCCCGAAGTCTTACTCAGTAGACGCATCATTAGCGAGCTTCTTGATGGTGTCAAGGTTCTCGGTGATGGTGAATTGAAGGTTGCTTTAAAAGTTTCGGCGCATCTGTTTAGTAAGAGCGCTGAAGAAAAGATTATTGCCGTTGGCGGCGAGGTGACCAAACTGTGAACCTAAAGGATACCGTAGCCTCTGCATGGCAGCTTCCGGATTTACGAGCGCGCATCATCTTCTTGTTCGCGATGTTCGCCGTTTATTCGTTGGGTCTGCATGTTCCAGTGCCGGGATTAACTCCGGCCCAGGTCGATTCCTTTATTGGCAACAACGCCATGATGGGACTGATCGACCTGTTCTCGGGTGGAGCGCTGCGTAAGGTCAGTATCTTTGCGCTTGGCCTTAATCCTTATATTACTGCCTCTATTATTATGCAGCTCATGTCAATCGCTATCCCAAGCCTACATCAAATGCAGCGTGAAGGTGGCGATTATGCCAAGCGAAAAATCAATGAGTATACACGTAAGTTGACTGTTGTCCTGGCCATTTTACAAGGTGCAGGAATAGCAATCAGCATCCTCAGGAGCGCAGGAGCAGCGACTCCGTTTCTTACAGTTAGTATTCTCGTGATCTCTTGGACCGCCGGCGCGATGTTCTTGTTGTGGTTGGGCGAACAGATGACCGAAAAAGGCATTGGCAACGGTATTTCGTTGTTGATTTTTGCCGGTATCGTCTCAAGACTTCCTTATTATATCGGCCAAACTGCAGACTTCTTACGGAACGGCGCGGTTAGTCCTTTTGGTGTTACCCTGCTCGTAGTTATTTTCATCGGAACGATATGGTCGATTGTTATGTTCACGAGAGCACAGCGCCGCATTCCGATCCAGCATGCTCGAAGGATTATCGGTCAGCGTGCTGTTGGTGGACAAACAACCTACTTGCCGCTTTCGCTGAACTCAGCCGGCGTTATTCCGATCATCTTTGCGATCTCCCTTTTGATGTTGCCACAGCAGTTTGCTAATATGGTGCCGCAAGGAGGCTTCCTCTCAACACTTTTGAGTAATTTCGCTAAGTGGTTTACACCTGGGACATCCCAACTTCCGCTTTATTACGCATGGATACCGTCTTTCCTTTATGCGCTTATGATCTTTGCGTTCACTTACTTCTACACCGCTGTAATTTACAACGTGGAGGAGATTGCGGACAACTTGAAGAAGCACGGCGCGTTTATTCCTGGTATCCGTCCCGGTAAACCAACACAAGAGTATCTTGATAAGGTTGTAACTCGTGTAACAGCAGCAGGCGCTACTTTCCTTGCAGTCATTGCGCTTCTGCAATATTGGGTGCCTGACATCACCGGTGTTTCCACTTTTTGGCTTGTTGGTGGTACCAGTATGCTTATCGTGGTAGGTGTTGCGCTAGATACCATGCAGCAAATCGAATCGCAGTTATTGATGCGACAATATGAAGGATTCATTAAATAATGAAACTAGTTTTTCTTGGACCTCCTGGAGTTGGTAAGGGTACTCAAGCTCAGATGATATCTGAAGAGCTTGGCGCGAAACATCTCTCGACTGGAGATATGCTTCGTGAGGCAGTTGCTGGCGGAACGTCTGTTGGCTTGAAGGCGAAAGTCTTTATGGATAAAGGCGAATTGGTTCCGGATGAAGTGATTATTGCGCTTGTGCGTGATCGTATCACGAAGCCGGATTGCGAGAAAGGCTTTATTCTTGATGGTTTTCCTCGCACAACTCCACAAGCCGAAGCTCTAGATGTAATGCTCAATGAGTGTAATATGCTGCTAGATGGGGTTGTATCATTTACGGTCAGCGATAAAGAACTTATCCGACGACTTGGCGGAAGACGCACATGCCCATCTTGCGGAGCTACGTTCCACATTGAGAGCAAGCAGCCCAAAGAAGAAGGCATTTGCACGAATTGTAGCGGCGAGTTGATTACCAGAGATGATGATCAGCCTGAAGCGATCACCCGACGGCTTCAGGTTTATGAGGATAAAACCTCACCTTTAATCGCGTATTATCAGAACAAGGGTCTTTTGCGGACGGTCGATGCATCGGCAAGTCCTGATGAAGTGATGAACAACGTCAGGAAGGCAATAAGCCTTTAAATGTGCATACCCCGCTCTCTTTTAGTGGGAGATAGGGTGAGTTAATGATTTTATTAAAATCTCAGTCAGAGATCGAAAAAATGAGGCTATCTGGTCGTGCCGTAGCGAGAACGCTGCGGATTATGGGTGAAGCGATTGATCCCGGAAAGACTTCGACAGCCGACCTGAATCAGATTGCAGAGTTAGTGATGGCTGAGATGGGCGCTCGCCCTGCCTTTAAGGGGTATCGTGGTTATCCTGCAGCAGCGTGCATTAGTGTCAATAACGAAGTAGTGCATGGTATCCCTGCAGCCCGCATACTGCAGGAAGGCGATATCGTAGGCCTGGATGTTGGAGCTTGCATTGATGGTTATTATGCAGATGCAGCTTGGACTTATCCGGTGGGAACAGTTTCATCTGAAACGCAGCGATTAATGAACGTTACACTCGAGTCGTTGTGGCAGGGAATTGCTCAGGCTAAAGATGGGAATTCCGTTGGAGATATATCACATGCCGTTCAACGGTATGTTGAGAAGAACGGATACTCGATTGTCAAGGATTTGTCTGGTCACGGGATTGGACGTGCTTTGCATGAGGATCCTAGTATTTCAAACTTTGGCAAAGCTGGATCAGGGGAACGCCTCAAATCCGGAATGACGTTATGTATCGAGCCCATGGTTAATATGGGCAATTGGAAAGTTCACAGTCTTTCCGACAGGTGGACTATTGTCACCGATGATGGCAGCTTGTCGGCTCATTATGAGCATACAGTTGCTATCAGCCGTGATGGAGCGGTCATACTGACGACAGAGGATGAAACGTAAGCTAGTACGCTAATTCTTTAAATTTAGATAGCCGCAAAATAATTCACGGAGGTTTTATGCCCAAACCGAAAACATCAGATAAAGAACGTGGGATCCAGGTCGAAGGCAGGGTGACGGAGAAGCTTCCGAACGCAATGTTTCGAGTGGAATTGGAGAATGGACATCTTGTTTTAGGCTACGTAGGTGGCAAGATGCGAATGAATTTCATTCGAATTCTCGAAGGCGATCGAGTGTTGATAGAGCTGTCGCCTTATGACCTGACACGCGGTCGGATCATCTATCGGTATAAATAGCTCAGGACTGAAAAGATTATGCTGCTTGTTAGGGTATAATATCAAACCTTAGTGAGTAGTGACTTCAGTGCGTGAGCTTGAAGTTGATAATGAGTTCGAAATGGCGACAGCAAGGGCGGACAACCGGCTGTCAGGGGTCAGCAATCAGATAATCTGAAGATTGACCCCTGACCGTTAAAGTCCCCCGTAAGGTTCCCCGTGTCTCTGAAAGTCAATTTATGGCCGACAGAGTTACGCTGAGGAGGAGTGGAAACGTGAAAGTCCGAGCATCGGTTAAACGAATGTGCGATAAGTGCATCATAATTAAGCGCAAGGGTGTTGTGAGAGTTCTTTGTATCAACCCCAAGCATAAGCAGCGACAAGGCTAGGTAGGGAAGTTATACTTCTCTAAGTAGGAGGAAGCGATTTGGCGCGTATATCTGGCGTGGACTTACCACGTGACAAAAAAGTTGAATTCGCTCTGCCATATATCTTCGGAGTCGGCTTAAGCCGATCCCGCGATATTTTGAAGGAGACAGGGGTGGACCCTGATAAGCGTGTCCGCGATCTAACGGATGCCGAAGTTGGAAAACTTCGTGAAGTGATTGATCGTGAGTACACTGTCGAAGGCGATCTTCGCAGAGAGATTAATCAGAATATTCGGCGATTAATTGAGATTGGCAGCTATCGTGGTCTGCGGCATCGACGTGGTTTGCCCACGCGTGGTCAGCGCACCCGCTCTAATGCTCGACAAAGAAAAGGTCCAAGAAGAGCAGTCGCTGGTAAGAAGAAGACGACGAAGTAGTACGTATTGCGTAACGCGTATCTTGAATAGGCGTTACGAATTAGGAGAATCGAATGGCTCGTAAAGCAACAGCAGGGACACGGCAGAAGCCGAAAGAAAGAAAAAATATCCTGCACGGAGTGGTGCATATAAGGTCCACCTTTAATAACACGACGGTGACGATTACCGACGTTAAAGGGAACACGATCGCGTGGGCAACATCTGGAACTGAAGGCTTTAAGGGTTCACGCAAAAGTACTCCTTTTGCAGCCCAGGTAGCCTCTGAAAAAGCAGCGCATAAGGCGATGGAACATGGACTAAAGCGTGTAGACGTAATGGTTTGTGGTCCAGGCCAAGGGCGTGAAACGGCGATCCGTTCTCTGCAAACTGCCGGATTGGACGTTCTGAGTATTAGAGACGTCACTCCGATCCCGCACAATGGTTGTCGTCCGCCGAAACGTCGGCGCGTGTAAGGTAGGGGGAGATAGTATTATGTCGGTTGTATGGGAAGCAAAATGTCGATTATGCCGTCGGGCACAACAGAAGCTCTTCCTCAAGGGAGATCGCTGTGTGACGAGAAAATGCGCGATTGAACGCGAAACACGTCAAAAGCCGCCTGGCCAGCATGGCGAAGAAAAACTAAATAAGAAGATAACTCAGTACGGAGAACAACTCCGCGAAAAGCAGAAGCTTAAAAGAGCGTATCTGCTTCGTGAAACTCAATTTGCCACCTACATGGTACATGCCCAGCGTCGAAGAGGTGTTACCGGCGAGAACTTGATCCAGTTGCTGGAAATGCGCTTAGACAACACGGTTTATCGTCTAGGATGGGCTCCTTCGCGTGGCGCCGCACGTCAAATGGTCTCGCACGGTTTCATCACGGTTAATGGCAAGCGTGTGGATATAGCGTCCTGCCAAACACGACAGGGTGATGTGATTGGTATTTATTCGACCAAGAAAGAGACTACTCTGGTTGTTGAGGCATTAAAGCGATTGGCCGTTGCACCAAGGGTCGAGTGGCTTAGTATGAACCTTGATACACTCGAAGGCACAGTTTTAGCTATGCCTAAGCGCGAACAAATAGTAAACGACATCATGGAATCATTGATCGTCGAGTTCTACACACGTTAAGGCAACTTGAGCCGGATTTAGTAGAAAAGTTAACTATTTCCGGGTCGGTACCCGAGGAGGGATTTCTGTGGAAGAGAGAATGCCAACCATCACAACGCTTGATCAGAGCCTGAATTATGGCAAGTTCATCGTTGAACCTTTCGAGCGAGGTTATGGCAATACATTAGGTAGTGCGTTACGTCGTATTTTGTTATCGTCTATACCAGGCGCAGCGATTACGGCAATCAGGATTGATAAAGTCCTGCATGAGTTCTCAAAGATTGAGGGCGTGAAGGAAGACGCTAATCAACTCTTGCTCAATTTGAAAGATATAGCGGTTAAAATTGTAGCTTCTGACCGTTCTTCAGATGAAGAATATACTCTTCGTCTGGAAGTACAAGGCCCAGGCAGGGTAACAGGCGCTGATATTCAGTGTCCGCCAGAAGTTGAAATTGTTAATCCGGAAGTATATATTGCTACAATCAGCGATCCTAAGACTGTATTCGCGATGGATCTATATGTTGGTCTAGGATGCGGTTTTGTAATGCCTAACAAGAGTGATGTTAGTCAACAGACTATCGGAGTTATTCCTTTAGGCGCCCAGTATACGCCGGTACGCAAAGTGAACTATATCGTTGAAGCAACGCGTGTAGGAAACAGAACGGATTTTGAGCGTATGGTGTTAGAGGTCTGGACAAATGGCACACTTGCTCCTCCTGAAGCAGTAAGCCAGGCAGCACAGATACTTGAGCGCTATGTTCGCTTATTTATGGACTTAGCTCAATTTGATGGCGATTCACTAGCGTCTGCTACCGATCAAGACATTGACCCGGCGCTGGCAGCAGTGCCTGATACAAGAATTGAAGGTCTGGATTTCTCGCAACGCACGTTTAACTGCTTGCGAAGAGCAAATCTCTTGTCGTTGCGCGAATTAGCGCAGGTTTCAGAGATTGACCTAATCAATATCCGAGGTTTTGGGAGAAAATCGCTCCTAGAAGTAAAGGATAAATTGGCTAGTTTTGGCCTTAGTCTTAGGCCATCTAAAAATATGGGAAGAAATGCTATTTCCATCGAAGATTTCGACGACGATTTAGACGAATAGAAAAGGTGTTGTATCGATGACCCACCGTATTGGCAAAAGAAAATTAGGATTACCAAGTGATCAGCGTCGTGCTTTATTAACGGGGCTGGTGCGAGCTTTATTCCAGCACGATAAAATTCGCACGACTCAAACTCGCGCCAAAGAGGTGCAGAGTATCGCTGAGAAACTGGTTACGATGGCTAAAGGCGATACTCTTGCGGCTCGCCGCGAGGTGCGCAAAGTTCTGGCGGGGCATACCGCGCCACAACCGCGAAAGCGTTTGAAGAACCTTACCCCAGAGCAGATCGCTGTGCGCACATTGTCAACCGGCGAAACTCTTGTGAAGCATGTATTCGATAATGTCGTTCCACGCTTCATAACTCGACCTGGCGGTTATACACGTATTACTAAACTTGGTTTGCGACGGGGCGATGCCGCTCCGTTAGTCGAACTAGCGTTCCTTGATTAGTTTAATAAGATCATGCGCAACCTGGCGCTGAAGGTAGAGTACGACGGCACAGAGTTTTCGGGGTTTGCCAAACAACCTGACGTAAGGACGGTACAAGGCGTACTCAGTGAAGCTATTGGACGTGTCGTCGGCCATAAGGTTGAGTTAATTGGCGCTGGGCGTACTGATGCTGGGGCACATGCTGTGGGGCAGGTGGTCAATTTTTATACTGACCATCCAATTCCTGCATGCCGTTTGCCGATTGCGATTAATAAGACTATCGCAAGAGATGTTTTTATCCGGAAGGCGAATGAAGTGCCTATGGAGTTCAGTGCGCGTTTCTCGGCTGATACGAGGCTGTATCGGTACACGATACTTCAACGTAAAGTTCGGTCTCCTTTTGCAGGCCGATACGAGATGATTGAAAAGAGACCACTTGACGTGCAGCGTATGAATAATGCGGCACTAGCGCTAATAGGCGAGCATGATTTTTCGGCATTTACGATTGAACCGATGGGCTCGAGAAGCTTTCGCAGAGTCATCTTTGGCGCAAAAGTTACTGGCGCATCAAAGCGAATTCGCTTTGAAATCGAAGGAACCGCTTTCTTGCGTGGAATGGTGCGCATGATAACGGGTGCGCTTATTGAGATTGGCATGGGAAGCCGTGAAGAAGACGAATTATCGCGATTGCTTGATAACGATAAAGCAGTAAGGACCACATGGGTGGTTCCCGCGTGCGGATTATGTTTGATGAAAGTCAAATATTCTGAGTTTTAATATGAATGGAATGTGCGAGGATAAATCGCACTATCGGAGGCATGATGTATCGGACTAAGTTCCTTCTCCAAAACGACATAGAGCGAAAGTGGTATGTGGTAGACGCTTCAGGTCAACCGATTGGAAGACTTGCTGCCCGTGTTGCCACTCTACTTCGCGGTAAACATAAACCGACCTTTGCTCCTCATCAGGACGTTGGCGATCATGTGATCATTATCAACGCAGGCAAGGTGCGATTAACCGGCAACAAGAAAGATGAGTTGATCTATTGGCACACCATGTACCCAGGCGGGTTAAAATCAGTAAAACGTGGTGATTGGCATGAGCATCGCCCAAAGAAGTTGCTTGAGAAGGTTGTCTGGGGAATGATGCCGAAGAACCGTCTTGGCAGGGCAATGTATAAGAAACTAAAAGTTTATGCAGAAAATGTGCATCCGCATCAGGCTCAATGTCCTGAAGAGATTGTGGTTAAGTAGGAGAAGATATGAAGGTACCGTCAACAAGTTACTATGCAACAGGCCGACGAAAGAACGCTATAGCGCGTGTTTGGCTTATACCTGCCGGTTCAGGGCAGATCACGATTAACAAGCGCGATGCTTCTGAATATCTTGGACGTGTTTCACTTGAAGCAATCGTTAATCAACCATTGCAGCTCGTTCGCATGTATGGCAAGGTTGATATCTTGGCTACAGCCGAAGGCGGCGGTATCGCCGGTCAAGCAGGCGCTGTACGACATGGTATCGCACGCGCTTTAGTAGTGTTAGACCCAAACCTTCGTCAAACCTTACGCAGAGAAACTTATTTAACTCGTGATCCACGTGTTAAAGAACGTAAAAAGTACGGACGAAAACGTGCACGACGCGGGTTCCAGTTCGTCAAACGATAATTTCGCAATCGAATCGAGGGCAAAAAGGGACGAAGGAATTTGTGTTCCCCCTTTTTGCCTTTTTGTTTTTTGCTGTAATTGCGGAAACAATGAGTGTCAGCAGGCGTCAGTTTTCTAGAAGAATGTAGGAGCAGGGATGTTTCGACGAACCGTTATCATTTTAGCCATTCTCATTTTATGCCTTAACCTTGTGGCTTATGCTCAGAAGAGCAACGGCCGCTTGGCTGTCTGCAAAGTTCAAGTGACTTTGAGGGCGTCTCGTAACTCCTATTCGTATGCCTTTTCGAGTGTTCCCGCCGGTACTTGTTTAGTTGTAGCGCGTGTTCGCGGAAAGTGGGCAGGCGTTGTGATGCAAGACGGCAGAATTGGTTGGTCCCCGTTAGCATCTTTTCAGTTGACCGATTATCAAGTCGTTTATAATGGCGGTTGGCAGGTAAAAGGTTCGCGCTCACCAGTTACTACAAGCGGTAATTCTGTTACTTCATTGGCGCTTAAGTATCTTGGTGTGAGATATGTTTGGGGAGGTAACACACCGGAGCAGGGAATGGACTGTTCAGGGTATGTTAAAAACGTCTTCGGCAAACTTGGGGTCAAATTGCCACGTAGAGCCACTCATCAGATGGCGGTTGGTCAGGTGATTTCCCGTTATGAAGACTTAAAACCCGGTGATCGTCTCTATTTCAGTGATCGCAAGCATACGCGAATATCGCATACCGGTATCTATCTAGGCAAAGGCTATTTCATCCATGCCAACTCGTCCGCCAAAAAAGTTTCTATCAGCTACCTTATCACCAAGCGTTGGATGAGCATTTGTGTCGCCGCAAGAAGATAGAGGCATTAGCAGTCTTTTTGAAGTCGAAATAGTTGGGTAATTTGACCTGATTGAAGCTTATCTATTGTAAGCACTTCTTTGGTGCCCCGTACTGAATTTCCGACAAATACACGAGTTGCTTTTTCTAAGTCATTCAATGTTAAAACACGTTCGGTGACTTGTCCTTCGGCCAAAAGTTTCTTTCGCCATACCCCCGGCAGTAATCCGCTACTTAAAGGAGGCGTGTACTGTTGGCCATCAATCTCAACAATAATATTGCTGATTGCACCTTCAGTCAATTCACCTCTTGTACTTGTATTGGTGTAAAGCAAGTCATAGTAGCCATCCTTGCGAGCTACCTTCAGGTCTTCATCGTAAGCTTGGCGATGGGTGGTTTTGTGGTAAAGGAAAATGTCATCCGGATTTGTCTGCCTAGATGCAACTAATAGCTTAACAGGATGATTTGGCTGCTCATCAATTTCATCCCACTCGATATCGATAACCCCTGTTTTTGATACCAGAAGCCTGATTTTCGCGGTTCCTGTAATAGCTTGAGTTGTAGCCGCCAAAGCTTCCCTAATGTTCTTTTCAGAATATGGCCGTCCAAAGTAGATGGCAGATTGGCTGATGCGTTCCAGATGCTCCTCTAAATGAACAATACCCTCATCGCTTTTAAATAACATTGTCTCAAGAAGGTGAAATTCCTTTGGTATTG
>JBAXQP010000070.1 GCA_037131655.1 bacterium
GGCCAAAGTGCGAAACCTATCGATGATAAAAATCCACCACCGCCCGAAGACAAGAAAACTCAAACGGTCTATGTCACGAAAACCGGTAAACGCTATCATAAATCGGGGTGTCGCTTTTTATCTAACTCTAAAATCCAAATGACACGCGAGGAGGCTGAAAAGAAGAGCTATACTCCATGCAAGACCTGTAAGCCATAAAGCAACAAATCGGCGGTGCGCGGGGTATAAAGAGTCGTGGCAATGAGTAAAGATTCAAAATCGGATTTAGGCCCGCGCAAAAGTCTTATTCTTAAGGCGATTATCACCGACTATGTTCAAACAGCGGAACCTGTCGGCTCGGAGATTCTCGTTCAGCGATATGAGCTGGGCGTTAAACCCGCTACCGTGCGCAACGAGATGGCAGAAATGGCGGAGATGGGGTACCTCTATCAACCCCATACCTCGGCAGGAAGAATCCCTTCGGACATCGCTTACCGCTATTACGTCGACCGTTTAATGCAAATTTCTCCAATTACTGAAGACGTTCAATCCTATCTGAACAGAACATCCGAAACTGGTGGCGAGTTTTATCAGGTACTTGCAGAGACATGCAAGCTGCTGGCGCGGATGACTCAATACACCTCTCTAGCAACTACCCTAAGACAGTCCGATATAAAAATTCGCCAGGTTGTTCTCTCTCCAATTAATGCTCAACGGTTACTGCTAGTGGTCGTTCTAAGCAACGGCCAGGTAGAAAATCGCCTACTGGATGCGCCAAAGGGGTTATCGATTGAGGACCTTGCCAAAGCTTCATTAGAACTCACTAAGGTAGTCGATCAACCTCTGGGTTCAATCGCCACTCACCATGATGAACAGGCGATGGAACAAGAGCAACCATGGCAGCAAGTATCTCGTCGAGCAATGAGGCTAATCCGCAAGATTACACGCGAGCTATCACGCGGTAAAGTGCTGATGGCCGGTGAAATTCATATGCTCGAGCAACCCGAATTCCAAAAGGATATCGAACGTCTCGAAGTGTTGCTACGAGCGTTGGATGAAGAGAACCTGATCCATAATTCGATGGAAAACTCGGTTAGTGACCAAGTCACGGTTGTCATCGGCGAAGAGAACACACTTGAACCGATGCGGTTCTGCAGTTTAATCGCCTCACGTTTCTATGTCGGCACACACGAAGCAGGCACTATCGGAGTTCTCGGCCCCACGCGTATGCGCTACGAGCAAGCAGTCTCTATCGTAGATTTAGCTGCTCGCAGTCTAAGCAAAGTACTCACTTACCTAATGGGTAATTAAGAATCAGAATAAAGAAAAGGCTTGGGAGTTAACTCCCAAGCCTTTTCTTTGTAACAGAGGAGAAGAATACAGACGTTATTGAGTTTTGTTGAATACTGAGAATCGCGGAGCGATTGTCATGTAGTACAGATCATCTGAACCCGCGCGGCTACTGTTCCAGAATAGCCATACCTGGTCGGATTGAAGATTACCTTGAGCGGTAATATCCGGATACACCCAGAGATTTGCTTCATTAACAATCTGCTCGATTGGAACCGCTTGTTCCGACTGCTCATCTATCCAATCAGGCTTTGCGCCATTACCAGGTTGCCCGTCGAATATTTCAGTAACCATCTGACCAATATCACCAGCCAGATAAGAAATTGAAAGAGAAGCGTTGGGATTATTTACATCCTCGAACTCTTCATTAAAGAAGATTCGTCCTGGTACGGGTTGTGATCCGCTAACACCCGGATCAACTTGATAAATCGCCCCAACCGCCGGCATATTACCAAGATTCGGGGTGCCATCAGGGTTGATGCTCACTCTAACAGGATGTTTTAGTTTCACACCAAATCGCATTGTTTTATAATAGAACGTTGTACTTTGACCACGAGTAACGCCGGTACGACTATAGAAAGCCCACATTCGATCGCTTCGGAACCCACCTGCCGGCTGGCCGACAATCATCGATTGATCAGTACTAATTCGCTTATCGAGTAAGACAATAGGCTTACTTCCACCACCAAGGTTAGGCTCGGTGATCCGCTTTGTTTGCGGAGTATAGTCAATAAGAACAGCTTCATTATTAAGCGGCGCAGCAGTACTAAACCGAACAGTGCCTGCTGAGGCATCTGCAACCGCAGTTCCTCCTAAAGCGCAAGGCGCAGACAAGAGAAGTGACGAGCTATCGTATGTCCAGTCTTCCGGTTTAACGATAACTTGTGGAGTTCCATTAGTGGATTTAACACTAATAGAAGGATTAACCGCTCCACCACTTACTAACCAGGAGAGATGTTGCGTACGCCATACTGGCTGATTACCCTCTCGCTTCATTTTCTCAGCAATTACCCTTGCAAACGCCATCGGATTACCAAGTCTTCCATTGTTTATTGGGTAACGCGACATGAATATTTCGCTGGTCTGTTGGCCTCGGGCAATCCCTTCATAGTAGAGATCTATATACTTCGTGTTGGTTGTCCGCATACGCAGTACAGGGAATGGGTTCATTACACTTGTAAACCCAGATGGGGTAGTAACACGCTGCATATCACCCCATGAGTTGGTCCCGGGATTACCCACAATATAGAAAAGCTTATAATTACCCGTCGTTGCACCCGACCAGAACAGGGCAGTTTGATCGCTCCCTTGTCCTGGATTTAGGTATACAGGAATCGGACGGTACTTTGCCATCCACGGATCCGGTAAGGAAGAGCCGCTGCCTTTCACGATGGTGACAGCTTTCGTTTCGGTTGGCGCGTTTCCTGTCATCCTTGTGTACATGAGTAAGTTCTGGGGCCTGTTTTGGCCGGAAGCGTCCTGTCGATAAACCTGACCGACAAAATAGACATAGGGTTGGTCAAAAATAGTCGGCAATTCAACGCCCGAAGGCAGGGGTAAGGATGGGCTTCCCACCATCGCCGTATTCGCTTGTAGATTGCCAGGTAGCGACACGGGAGTGGCCGCAGTCCCTGTCATTAGCGTTGTCATACTTTGGGCAGTTGGGAAGCCGGTTGAATTGTAATTCCACCATTGAGTAGGAGTACTGGGTTGGAAAGCATATAAGTTAGCAAGAGGCACTCCAGCCGCGCTGGGGCTAGTCGTTCCACCACTTAAGGTAGCGCTATAGAGCCACCAGTTATCACCCGGCTGATACTGACCATTTCCAGCAGACACTCGATTGCTAACCGTAATTAGACCAAGGTCTCCTGTAGATGTTCGGTATCCAATCGGCATCACGTTGGTAGCCATACTCAACGGAGGCTTCGTTGGATCGGTTGTGTTTACTTGCGGAGGATCAACCTGAATTAGGTTACCGGTCGTAAAGCCGTTCGTCAATCGAGCTTCTCTTACTCGCACAGAAATCTTCATGCTAGGATTAGAATAAGACTCTCCAGGAACCCCATTCACATAGTGCAGGACACCATCATCATTGGTGTTTGGAACGCCCGCTGCATTCGTTTGCTCGACCACCCCTATAATCTGCGAATAGGTTCCTGAAGGTTGACCAAGAGGAATGCCGATGGCAACCCGCGGTTTCGAATCGGGATATGGCTGAGTATTATAAGGTCGGTCAGGGATTGTCATTACGGTTGCAGTGCGATCTCCCGGGCGCGCTTTGTGCAAAGTCGGGGTTCCTATCCCAGACGTTCGGACTGGGATTGTCTGCGCCCCAAATACCCAACTGAACGGATCAAACTTCTTATCGAGACTGCTAATCAAGCACAAATCCGCAGGAATCCAGTCAGTCCCGCTAACAGTGTCACTAAAGAGAGGAATTCGATTACCGCCATCTTGTTTTAAAAGGCGAACGTTCAATAAATTCACATTGCCAAGGTTGCGGACCGTAAATGGTTTAAAGAACGACGCATACTTAGGATTAGTTGCAGCGCCATTTATATAGGAGGGCGGCCAAGCGATATTGGTTGCTGAGAAAGGCAGTCCACCTTCTAACAAAGCACCTTGAGGAAGGCTGCCCAAATCAACAACATCCTCTTGAATGGCTAACTTCTCATCGACCGCAACAGAAAGCGTCGGGTCGATTTGACGATAGGGTTCCTCATTCTTTGGCGGAGGTGTCGATAGGAAAGAAACCGGACCGCCGGTAAAGTCTTTATTGCCGTCGAGATCAACATACACATAAAGATTCCCGCCGTAGCCTTTATGGTTAGCATCCTGATATAAGCAAGGCGGTTGGTACCTCGGCACATTAACAGTCATCAATACACTATCCCAAGCAAGCGTGCGATTTGCCCACTGAGCAGGATTATTGCGATCGATTGTCCCAATGGGTGTGGGCGCGGTCAAAGTAATGCCTGTGGTTGATCTCCCTGTAGATGGCACAACCGACATATCGATGTTAGTCGGCACATGCAAAATCGTTTCCTGTCGCAGGTTGATATCAGGATAGTCAAGGCTATTGTTGCCTGAAATGTTTACGCCGTCATTCAGCCCTGGCGGGTCATCGAAAGGAAGTAATTTGTAGACTGAATTAGCGCCCCCCAGGAAAGCCAAATCAGTCTGAGCGACACGAACATTGGTAAGCCCCGTTTTGCCTGAGTTGATGTTCAAAGAAAGCACGCTACGGTCGGAAACGCTGAATAAAGAACTGCCTGCACTGCCATGCTGTGTTTCAGGAATAAACAACGGCAAGTTTACATTAAGCCCATTCCCGTTTACAGCCGAACCAGGTCCGCTCGGACTAGTGTTATTCCCAATACTTATCAAGGAACCTGATTGCCCTTGAGCGATAGCCAATGGATTCGCCAACATAAATGTTCCCGGCATAGGTATGGATACGTTTACGATTGTGACAACAGTACCCAGCGTCTTCGCTTTAGTCTGAATTCCAATCGTAAATTTCTCACCAGGTGTCAGCCAGTCTTTATTACTTCCATAGGGGTAATTTAAATCAATCTGCAGCAATGCGTACCCTTCAACTTGACCGGCATCAGGATTAACTTTACCCGTTGTAGGATCTCTATAAGGAACTGCATTGGAATACACGGGATCTCCTAATTCGACATCCCCCCCATTTGACTTTGGATCTCCTGTTAAAACGACATTAAATATCTGGCTAACTTTATAGCTGATATTTGAAGAACTGTTCGAAAGCTGTACGTTGATCTCCGGAAGTAATCCCTTAACATTGGGTTCACTAGCATCAGCTTTTGGAGCCGTTGCTCCGTGAGGCAAATACTTGAAATCTTTTATCAACAGATAGACACGATCGCCCCACTCAAAGGCAGTACGGTTATCTTGAGTTTCTTCACCTGGTCTAATAGTTTTTTGAAGCAATTTTCGGTAGCTGTCGTAATCTATAGTAGCAACCTTTGCTTTATTGAACTCGGCGCTGACTGCTTGTTGATCCGGTGGCTTCTGCTCTTGAACAGGCGGACCTTCATCAGCCGGATAATCACCGCCAAATTGGCTTAAAAGATCATTGGTGCTAAAGGCATAGATAAATCCATCTTCACTAGCGGTATAGAAATAGCCACGCGATGTAGCACAGGACGCAAAGATGCCGACATTCTGCTGACCCAGCGATTGCCCCCACATCATCCTCGTACCTACATCGTTCTTTGCGCTGGGATAGAGATCAGCATAAATAGCCGCAATCTGACCACCACGAGTACCAACAACAATTGAACGTTGATTTGGTCTGAGAGTTTTATCAGCGGTATTCATTATCACGGCGGTTGGCGAGGCATCAATTCCACCAAATAAAGTATCGCTCTCATACAAAAACGCGCCTGGCTGGAAACCTCCTGCGTTTGATGTCGCAAGTGCATACATTCGGCCGTTGTTGTTGCCGATTATCAACGCAGGAACTTCCTGGGTAAAGGCTTCATCCTGATACAAAGTCATTAGCAGCGGGGATGAGTAACGCATTCTGGCGAGAGGAACATTGGCAGCTATTCCTGCACCCGACCAAGACCAGCGTGGCGCGCCTGTTGTTTTATCAAGAGCATAAACAGTTCCGTCCAAGTTGCTCGTTGAAGATGAGAAATAAACACTATTATCATCGACCGCGGGAGTACAGAAAATACCCCCTAAGCCAGATCCGGGAGATCCCGTTGAGGGAAGCGATGGGTAAACCCAATTAAGCTTCGATCGACCAATCCCATCACCATCAGGAACCAGTGAAAAACAACGCCCGATCGGTGAGGTGATATAAATCGAGTTTGCATCCACAGAAGGGGATGCAACAAAAGCGTAGCCCAATGGGGAAGCACCTTCGACAACGGTTCCTGTTGAAGTTTGAAGCATTACATCAGGATATGCCCACTCTCTCCAAGTCGTACCCGGTTTGCGATTGATACTATCGTAATCTTTGCGTCCTATTGCGTTAATACAATAGAATCGCCCGTTTGAATTTGCGATATATACTTTGTTGTCTTTAACCACTGGTGAAGAATAACCAAATTTGCTAACTGGAGGCGCATCACGGTCTCTATAATTAGTTCCACCCGCACCATTGTAATAATGACTGCCATCTCCACGGTTAGGGTCGTCAGCTGCCGTGCCTATACTTGGATAAACCCAATAAGCCCAAGTGTTTCCATTGCCGTCTCCAGCCGCGTCAAGGCAATACACATGCCCATCGTCAGAGGAGACTAAAACAACCCACTTCCCATCAATTTCCTCTACAGTGGGGCTAGAGTAAATTGGGCTATTATAACGACTTACAAATGCGACAGCATCAGCTACGACGAACTTACCGTTTTCAGCAGACTCATTTGAAAGTTCGATATCAAGCCCACCGGCATCCGGATCGTGTAGGTAGGTGCCTGTTCCCAGCGCAACCCATTGACCACCACTTCCAGCAGCATCAGTCAAAACTGGCCTATTCTGATTAATCGTAACCGTCTGAGTTAAAGCTGCACCATCCTCACCTGCGTAATGAATGATGTATTTTGCAGCTGTTACAAATTTATTATTCTCATCCTTAGGAATCCACACAAAAACATTGTATCGACCAATGCTAGTTGGTGAGGAGTTTGCTCCCTGTATTCGCCAATGAGCAAAAGAGTCACCAACTGCAGCAGTAGGAGCCCATAGGAAATCAACACCATATGGGTTGGTTCCTGCTAGGTCAGCGGGGTCAGGTACTACCCAATTAACGGTGGGAGTACGAGTAAACCTATCATCAGTAGCGCTATCGAAATTGTCTATGTTGTTTGTGAAGTTGCGTACAACAACTAATGGATATCGCCAGCGCACTCCTCCTGTATTGTTGAGCGCATAGACAACTCCACCAGGAGCGGCTGTTGCCCCAGATGTATCCACTGAATCGGTGGTCATTTCATTTCGAGTACAGAAAATGGTGGCTGCAGCGGCAGGGTCCGTATCTACATTAGCCACTGCGGGAGAAGAGTAAGCTGTAGCTCTTAAAGGTACTGCTCTAATTGCATCAGCAAGAACAATCTTCTTAGGGTTCACATCGGCATTCTCTGCTGAAGTAACATTAGTCAAAGTGACTTTTATAGTATTATCTGGCAAAGGCAGGAAACTGCTACCTTCTCCAACACTAAGCCACTGATTACCAACCCTTTGATCAACCGGAACCCATTTCACCTGATTATTGCCATATTCAATTTTATACCAAACAGAATCAGGCTGAGAGCGCTCTGTTCCATCAAGAATTGTCCCAAACGATGGGATGAAAAATTCGATTGAATAACGACGAGGCTTATCGGGATGAATCGTCCACGTTATTTGTTTCGTAACCGCTGCCTGCACCCTCGCCTGGAAGACCGCATCCTCTTCAGTTTCACCCTGGGGAGTGATTACCACTACTTCCGTAGCAAAATAGGAGGCGCCTATTCTTGCGGTAGAAGCATCAGGATCGACAACTCGAGTCCATCCCGCTATTGGATCGAGCAAATGCGTGGTTACATCATATGTGCTACCATCAATTAGGATATAGTTTGTGGGCAGAGGAACGACTGCTAAAGGATCGGGATCATCGTTATCGAGTTGAATTGTCGTTCCAACCTCTTTAAACATTGGGAAGTACCATGTGAGTTTGGTATCTCCGGTATTGGTCAGAATGCTAGTATTGCCCGACCGATTTCCATTGGCGCGATACATCGGGTAATCATCCTCGGACGCGGCAAATAACGGCATAAAACATGCGGCAATTATGCCTAATACTATTAAAACACTTAAACGGTTCATAACTATCTCCACCTTACTCACAAGTGAAATATCCACATCAACTGCGCTAAGCAGTGACCAGTGGGCTATCTTCTAATCGTTTGACGCTTGATACAAGCTTCATGTTCCTGCAACAAAAAGAGTCGCATCCTATTCGACACCCTCTGCTAATAAGGCCTATCAGCAAACTGAGGCTGTTTCAACCCAGGCGCGTCAATCAGCGGCGGAATGCTTTGTTTGATGACATTTTGGGTGAGAGTATTTATCGGATTTAGCCAGCCATGCCAAGGAGCAGCATTATTGACATAACTCGCGCGGTTCAATGCCAGCACTTCGCCGAAGAAGTCATACTGATAATCGAGCGGCTTATTCCCATTGTAATCTTGAAGGAAGACATGCCCTGTCCAGCTGTTACATAACATAATATCGCCATTGGGAAGCCATCTGGCGCTGGATGCCTGCAAAGGTATGCCGCCTTGAACAATAAAACGACCTTGGACATTCGGATCATTTTTCGTAGCCGCTTTTACCCAGCTACGCAACCCATTCGAGTAATCATCGTTTGTTAAAGCAATCGAGTTACCGCTAACATCCCAAGTCGTGCTCTTATCGTCCGGATCCAATGGAACACTGAGTTCGAACACCCCATCGGCTGTTGTGATAAGTACTTCAAACTGAACCCAATTATTTGGGTTAGCGCTCGGGTCCGGTTGGAGCAAAGCAGGACGGACATCAAGTGATACTGGCCCACGAATAGGAATATCAACAGTTTTATAGCTACTTGTATCGGGGTCATAAGCCTTATATCTTATTCGATTAACGATTTGAACACGAGTCCCATCTGCCATCACTCGGTACAAAAGTAGCCCGCCGGTTCCACTTGCCGATTCACGAGGTGTTTGAGCGCCAGGATCATCAAGACCTAATGAGGATCTGGTAGCCACAACATTCCCGAATGTCATGATATAGCTATAAAGCGGGAATTTGACCCCATTGCCTAAATCTTTCTGACTACTTAAAATTCTTTTGATTGCGTTGTAGCTATACACTTTCCCTGATTCGTTAGCGGGGCTATGCCAGAAAAGTTTTGCTATCTGCGGCTCGTTATTGATTAAAAGAATGCCTTTCACTGCCCGAGTATTCGGATCGGCTTCAAAACGGTCGACAACTTCGACTATGCGGTTGTTGCCTGTATCACAAATTAGGTAGTGCACCCAGAACTCCAGGTCACTCGGAGAAGTAAAGGGGTTAAAATCCTTTGGAACGTAATCGGTCCAGAAGGTGGCATCTCTTGGCTGTTGCAAGGAAGTCGGATCGCCGGACCGATAGCCCGCAGGAACATATTTATCATCGACCGCAAATTCAGAGATAGACCGCGTCTCGAAGCCAGAGCGATTGACTCGAACAACACGATTGTCGCCCGTATCTACAATCAGCATTTCGGTAGGAGTGACGCGGTAAACCTTTGTCGGTAGTACCAATTTAGTAGATTTCACCACCGGCGCAATTAAAGATCCATCCGCCGCAATAATCGATGGTTGCCCTGCCAAGGTGGTATCCATACTAAAGGTTGGGAACCCTTCTGAATCGACTTCAATAATCCACGATGGCTGTGCGATTATCGTCTGAGCTTTCTCAAACACTTTGATGCCGACATCAGTCCCCAATACAAGCATGCCTTCTGAACCTACCAATCCGGAAGCTATTCCAGGCAACTGATAAGCTTGTATCTTGTTGATAAAATCATCCATTCCGGTAATAGCTTCACTTGCAGGCCAGCGAATATGAGGGTTAGGCTTACCGGCAGTCAGGATGGTCATCTGTTTGACACCAACTGAGTTGAACATTTTAACAGGAACCAACGATGAGTCATTTGGAGCGATATCAGCATCCAATGCCCACACCATTCCCACCTTATTTCCACCGGGGGGCAAAGTCTGCATCCCTGCCAGATAGATGAGGTCGCCACTGATCATTGGTGGGGATTTCGGTTCGAAGAATGGGAAGGCCATAAACCATAAGAGAGGATTCCAGTTGCCTCCGCTATCATCAGGGAAGTACAGATTCTCGCCCAAAGACCCGGCTTGTATGGATACCGGCATCGATACGCTCAAAGCGTCCATCGTACCGCTTCCTCTCTTCAGGAAACTCTTAATGGTAATCGAACCGCTTTTATCGATGTAGTATTGGCTTGAATCGAGCGTACTATATTCCCGAACGGCGGTTGGGGCTTGAACATTGGGATCTTCCATCTTTTGAAGATCCGGTTGACGAATGGTAAGGCTTCCGGTTACTTCGGACCCCATCTTGATTTCAAAAGCCGGTGGGTTAGAATCAAATGCAAGGAGAATTGCCAATGGTATTCCCGAACGCTTACCGGTAGCAAGAGCGTAAATCACGCCATTGCGCTGAACAGGAGGCAAATCATCACAAAACCTCAAATCCGTCAGCGGAGCTGGGGCACCTGTTCCGAAAAGAACATCAACTGCTGGCAATCCAACAACTTCGCGTACTTCGGAACCACTAAATAGATGCTTATAAGT
>JBAXQP010000071.1 GCA_037131655.1 bacterium
GGTAATAGTCATCGGGAGTGCACCTGGCTTAGCGACGATAACCGCAGAAGGTAGTAGGCAATCACATGATGCTACGAAAACCAGTTTTCGCTTTGACGAAAGAAACCCTTTCTTCACGGTGTATGTTACCGTGATTTGAGCTTCGCCTGTGCTGAATGCTTTAGCGCCATCGCTCTGACCACAAGCAAAGACATCTCCGTCTGGAGCAACCAAACCGGCGAAGACAGAAAGATAGCAATCTGTATCACCACTGATAGGAAGTACAAACCTACCTTTGCTATTGAATTCAGCTATCGTCAAACGAACCATCGTCGCTTTCGAATCATCAATTCCCGTTGGGTAGGAATCGGATCGCCATCCGACCATTGCCACAGTCGTCTCTGGCGGCCATTTCCAATAGGCCTGAAGTACCCCAGCATTCTTTTCTAGGCGTGTTGCTGTAACATCGGGCAGATTGGCAAATTTCTGTGTGACTCCAACTACAGCAATCTGTGCATTGATTGTAAGCGCAGTGTAATATGCGACAGCTTGCTCGGGTTTCTCATCGATTGCCTCATTTTCACCGATGGATCGTAGTAATATGCCTAGAGAGTCAACCTGTGATTTCGTAATTGAGGCTCCTTGCTTCATGGAAAGTGGTTGGCGTGACCTTACAATACTAACTTCACCGCATAAAGGTGGTGTCCAAGACGCCTTTACCTTTTTTTCATCAAGTATGAGGCGAAACGATGCCAGAGCAGTAGGAAGCGGCTCTGGCCTTGCCGAGATGATTGCCCCATTGCTCAATTTCGCCTTGCCATCAGTTCCCCGAAACTGGCAAAAAACGCCATAATAATAAGTTTGACCATTAGTGACTTGCCGATCTACAGCAGTAGTCTGGTTGGAGATCGGGATATTATCCCCGTCAACTGGTGACGATGGGGCGCGGTCTGTACGTCGAACTACCTGGATGCCGAGTACCTTCCCAGGGAGCGACCACGAAAGGTTGATCAGGCCGTCAGAAGGGATTACTGATAACCCCTCTACATCAGACGTGACTAATACCGGTGAAGAAATAGCCCCCGTTGATGAAAAAACATCACCGCGAACTGCGAAGATTGCATAAAAGCATGCCATCCCGACAGGTGCTTTTAGATCATCAAACATTGTGGCAGTTGTTTGTGCCACATCATCACCATCTTGTCTCAACGAGGGCGTGCCACCGACTTTTCGAACTATTGCGTACCCACTCACTCCTTGTGAGGAACTTGCATGCCACTGTAATGAGACACGTCGTTGATCCAGGCTGACAGTAAGGCTTGATGGGGGAGAAGGAGGTAAACGGCGTAGCGCATCACTCGCCTCCGAGCAGTCAGTGCAAATAATTACGATGCCAGCATAATCTCTTGCAGCTTCTTCTTTTCGCCCCGCAGCCTCCTCCTGTCTAGCTTTTGATAGCAATGACTTAACATCGTCGATACCGTTGAAAACAACCTTCAACAGAGTTGTAGCGTCAGCGTTTGATCGATCCTTCTGGAGAAGTGACTCCAATAGTTGTTGTGCCTTAAAGAGCTGACGTTCACTTACGGCAGTGCGCGCGTCATGTAACACTTGATCAATATTGCCGCGTCCTCGTTGTAGCAGATCTTCGAGTTCTCGTAGCTCGGTATTTCCAGATCCGACATCGACTTTCGCTTTGGCAATAAGATTCTGGGCGTCACTCAAGGCATTTGCTTTGATAAGTCTCCGAACTTCACTCAATGTGTAGGAGAATGAGGCTGCAGTATCGGCATCTAATCCGCATTTATCGCATCGTCCAACGCGTGATGCAAACACATTCCCGCATTTGGGACAGGCGATGCGAAAAGCATAACCACATATACAGGTCACTGCTTCTTTTGGATTAGGCTTCTGGCATGAAGGACAAACGACTTCATCGGTAGGAATTGAAGGCATTTGGATACTGTAGCCTTCACTTCGAGTACGCTCCAGAATGATTTGCATTGCTACGGGTTTCGGAATGGTGCCTTCAACACTTCGAAGCAAAGTCTCAATATAATCAGCCGTAAGTATCTTTTCTGAAGGAGTAAGTTTCTTATCCTTCTCTGATCGAATCTTCATGTCTAGCGCATCAAGCATCGGGCGGATACGTTCTTCGCCGATTGTGCGAAGGTATTGCCGGCGCCTCATGGGGTCTTTAAGGAGGAGTTCTTCGATAGAGGCGATTAAATTCCCATGAATAGGCTTCAAAGCGCCATCAAGCCCAGTGTTACCCAGTCTATTTTTTTCGTCTTCGTGTGCCTTTTTCGCAGAAGTTAGCCTGGCATCGTCCTCTGCATAGGATAGATCGACCCCAAGGTAATCGTATAAGTTCGACTTGCCAAGCTTCTGACAATTCTCAGCAATTGTCTTCGCCTTATGAGGGGGCAACGGTTCGACTGAGAGATCAAATAGAAGGCGTAGAACCCCTTCTAATGGTGGGAGAGTCGGTGCATTCGCTGTACGAGGCCCACTAAGCCATTTCTCCAGTTCACCCGCAGTCGGGCCAAACGGGTGCGAATACATCCTTATGAAGCGTTTCTTCTGATCATCAGATGCATTTTGATCTTTCAATATGAGATCAGCTTGCACCCGTGCGTCTCGAACGCGTGCCTCTAACTCCTTCTGCCGACGTGCCTGGATGAATACCCGGTAATCTTGCCTTTGGGAGGCATCCGTGAGGATAGGGGTGTAGATGCTATCGATCTTGAGGCGATAGATATCTGTGCCTGTCGATTGCGACTGCGACCATTTCTTCCGCATCTCTTCGATCTTCGCGGAGATAATGGTCGTACTGTCGCATGTGATATCGATACCCAACACTTCAAAGATATCCTCCGGGATCTCCACCCCGGAGAAAACGTATGTATCCTTCTTGGAGAAGAACGACATTACTCTGCCACCTGTTATCACTCAGTTGATGATCGTGAAGGAACTGCAACGTTACGTGCAACCTACTGAACATGCGCGCTTTACGCTTGGGTCTGTGAGGCATTTCCAATGAAACGCTCAAGCTCGATGGAAATACCGCATAATGACAGCATGCAGTGTGATCACGAGATTGCCAGCGCGCCGACTGCGGCCTTCGCCTTTTCGACTTCCTCTTCTGACATCACGCCTTCAAGTTTGATATCAAATTCAATACGGTTGTGACCAGTCTGATCCTCTGCATACACATGCAGTTTACCATTGGCATCAATTGTAAACTGCACTAGGACTGGTGCCCCCTGCTGTAAACTAGGAGGAATCGGCAGTTCTCCCGTATCGGGATTAAGTTGTTTCCACCCAGAGATATTGCGCTCATCGGTGATATCAGCCTGGTTCTCCATGACTTTTATTTCGGCGAATTGCTGGTTTGCACTCACGGTTCGGAACTGTTGAGTCGTTTCACACGGGAACTCGGTCTGATCTGGAAGCATAACGGCAATGATGTCACTGCAATCATCGTCAACTGCCTGGATACCGATGCTATGCGAGAGTACATTCACGATACTCGTTGCCAATTCCCTCGCTGCAACGCCAGAGGAAAGTCCAAAGATTTTCGCAGCCTGATGGACTGCCTGTTCCTTTTCGGCCTCAGTCGCTGTATTAACATCAATCCCTTGTGCTTTAAAGTATTTTTCAACTTCCTCGCCCAAGGCGATTTTTCGCGCCACAAGCGCGGCACCTTTTGCAACGGCTTCATCTGGATCATACAATTTAGGTTCTGTTCCGAATTCCTCCTGCACAGCTTTTCCGATTTGTGGCATGCGTGTCGAACCACCCACCAGCAGTATCACATCAATTCCGGCAAGGTTTTTCTCGTTCTTCGCCCGCGCAACAAGATCCCTTGAAAGCTGGATTGTCCGTTGACACAGCATTGAAGTCAGCTCATCAAATAACTCGCGAGTTACTTCAACCTTCATGCGCTCGCCACAACTCACCATGATATTTGTGGAAGTGCGATTGGTGAGAGCTTTTTTCGCCTCTTCACAGCGTATCCACAGGTCTTGGTACGCCTCTTTGTTTTCATCTTCACATAAATCGATACCATGCTCGGTTCTAAACTGATCGGTAACATAATCGACAAGGGATTGGTCCCAACGCCGTCCGCCCAATTCTGCATCCCCTCCAGTCATAACAACGCGAATGTTGTTATCGACAATCTGGATGATGGTAACATCAAATGTACCACCCCCCAGGTCGAAGACCATGACCGTCTGGTTATTGTTATCCGATTCAACGCCGTAACTGATCGCGGCAGCAGTAGGCTCTTTGAGAATGTTGAGAACATTGAGGCCGGCGATCAGCCCTGCTTTACGTGTTGCATCGATTTGACTGTCACTGAAGTACGCAGGCACAGTGATTACGACATCTTCAACCGGCATACTCAGATCGGCTCTGGCGTACTGTGCGATCTTCTTCAGAATGAGAGACGAGACATATTCAGGGGTATAGGTTGTGCCATCTATCTCCTTGGGTGCATAATCAGGTTTACCCATGAATCGCTTGATCTCTGAAAATGTCCGCTCTGACTCTAGCACCGAATTCCGCTTGGCCTCTATACCAACGACGACATTGCCGCTCCCTTCGACATAGACGACAGATGGTAACACCGACATACCATCGTCCAGTATGTTCTTGAGAATGACTGGAATGCCATGTTCGTCGACATAGGCTATCGCTGAGTATGTCGTTCCAAGATCAATGCCGAAAACCCGTTTTGCCTCACTCATCTGTCCTTACCTCCTCGATAGGTTGCTCATCGCTAACCTGATTATCTACAGGAATCACCTGTAGTGACGTATCATACTTATATGCGACTACCTGCTCGGGACGCATAAGGCGTCCGTTCTGCCGATACCCTGGCTTCACCCGACGAGCAATGGATCGGTTGAGGGTCTCATCTCCCACCGGTTCAGTTTTTACGACCTTCTGCAGGGAAGGTTCAAATATGTCGTTATCCGAAGAAAACTGCTCGACGCCATATCGGTTGAGTGCGTCAATCAACTCGTCGTATAAGAATGAAAGATCGCCTTTAGACACGTTATCCTGGCTGATAATTTCTTCGAAGTGATCTGCCCAGCCTATTAGCTGGCGGAACAAAGGCTCCATCGCTTTTTGAAGGAAATTCTCTTTATAATCTAACATCTCTCGATGAAGCTTCTCAAAGTTTAAACGTTGTAGACTTTGGTCTGCTATCTCGCGCTGAAAGGCAGTCTTCAAACCAGTAACTTCAGTAGTAACTTCTTGTAGTCCTAAAGAAATACTCTCAATTGCTGTAGATTGCTGTGTGAATATTTCCAGAGCTGGGCATTGTGATGGAATGGTGGAGGGCGCTGATAGCGGAGACTCGGAAGGGGATAAAGTATCTACAACCTTTTCCGTTTCGCACTCAATTGTCCCGATTGTTGAATCGTCTCCAGAAAAAGTGGGTTGCGCTACTGGAGGTAGAAGGACCTCACCAACTGGTGCCGAGAACAGTGTAGGAACTGCCTGGGTAGCAGATACATGCGTATTTGGTTGTTGATCGTTACCCAGATCAGGCGGTAGAGTTGGAACTTCGTAAAGTACGTCTTGTCGCTTCAACTCTGGAGCCTTTGGGATAGCTTGTGCGAATACAGATTCTGGTCTTTCATCGTTTGCCATGTTTAGACCTCCTCTAAATTGATCCTGAATATATTCAAACATAAAAGGAGTGCGTACCTATTCGGTAAACTCCGTGTCAGTTATTACTGTGTTTATAGTAATACCTTTCTTAACACACGTCAATAGCAAAGTCTGTTTCTGTAGCAAAGCCTGTTTCCTTCAAACAATTATTTTTTATACAAAAAAGCGTTCGTGCAGTATACCAATAAACTTACATCTGCAGGTAATTATAGCCACTCCAGGGTAGCGATAGGGATTACCGCGATTTTGCAGAGACTCCAGACGTTGGGCAACAGTTGCTGAAAAGGCATAATGTATTGCTAATCATGCAGAAACCATTGCACAGCAACGCACGCTAAATCGAGTTGTTCTGCCCACTGTTATAGATAAAATCATCATTCACCCCATCTTCGCCAATCCCGTTGCGTGAAAAAAATTCACTCTGACAAGAGTGAGCTATTACATAAAAACTGTAAGTAAAAACTGTAAGTAAAAACTGTAAGTTTGACAAGTGAGTGAGTAAGTGGTATCCTCCGATATATTAATAGCTCTATTTTAGAATACAAAAATCATGAGACTGGTTGATCCCAGATAATTTTTTTTGAATGTGTGACAATCATGTCACAGAACTAAATCGGAGGTAATTCGAATGGTTGAGAAATGTTATACTTGTGTCTGGTGGCAGAAATACGCCTATGATACGAAAGGTAAGTGCAACGAGCACAATAAGCCAACTGATCAGAATTTTGGTTGCGCCAAGTGGAAAAAGAAATAGGAAGCTGCTCGGGATATCCACTATATAGTTTTCGAACCGACGAAAGATAGCATTACCCACGTATAATTGACATGGATACCGGGGTTGCTCATTATACTTTTGGAGGCATGCAGTGAATATAACAAGTTCTGAAGCTCATGAATTAACTCCTGGTAGCATCCGATGGGATGACACACAGGATGCGACCCTACTCTGTCAGAGCCTGCTTGAACTTTCTGCGGTTGATCAGGGTGCTTTATGGGGGAATGAATATTGGGTTGATCAAGAGAAAATCAGAGGATTGGCCCTCTTTCTTCGTGCCAGCTTACCTTATGAGGCTGCTAGACCGAAAGAAGCACGGCAACAGCTACTTGATTTGACCTATTCAGGCAACAACCGTGCCTGGTTGGCTTCATTGTGCGCTTCATTGCCATTCGATGATGTAAAACAGCAAATCGCCAGCTTCTGCAATGAAAGGCTAAAAGCCGGAAGTAAACACCGTTGGGAAAAAGTGCTTGCGCAAATTCCGGGCAAGATAACAGAGCCAATTGCAGATTACCCCTAATATGAGAGGACTCATCGGCATCTCTGTCGAATATATAGGTATCTAACGCCAATATACAAGGAGATGCCGATGAGTCCACTAACTGATAGAATATCTTCATTCTTATCCCATGTCAACCGTAGCTTGTTTTCTCTGTTGGATGATGCTGAAATTGAGCATACCCCCAAGCTCTTACAGCTTGCTACGCTACTGGAATTGCTACAAATTGAGAGATTCGCTCCGCGACACTCACCTTACAAAGTGGGGGTTAAACCTAAATATCGGCAGCAATTGCTGCGTACTTTCGTGGCAAAAGCATTCTATAACGCTACGGATACCAAAGCATTCCGCGAACGATTGCTGCAGGATAAGAGTTTGCGCAAGGTTTGTGGCTGGGCATATCGATGGGAAATCCCGAGTGAATCAACATTCAGTCGGGTATTTACTGAATGCGCTGAGACTGGTTTAACCGATACTGTACATGCAGCACAAGTTGATTTCTGGTATGGCGACTCCGTTATTCGCAATGTTTCGACTGATTCCAGTGCCATACCGGCGCGTGAGAAGCCAGTAACTCGTGCCAAACCTAAAGAAGATGTTGAACTGGCCGCCAAATCTGATGTAGAACTGGCGGCCAAACCTAAAGAAGAAGCTGAACTGGCCGTCGAACCAGCTTCTGGGAAAAAGAAAAAGCAGAAAAAAGATGGCGCAGCTAAAGCGTCTTCCACGCCTGCAGAGCCTACGCGATTGGAACGTCAAATCACGCAGGTGCCGGAGATCGCATTATTGGAGTTGGCGACCGCCTGTGATGTTGGCTGCAAGACGAACAGCAAGGGCAATAAGGATTATTGGATTGGCTACAAGTTTCATGTACGGGTGGCTGATGGCAAAATACCATTGATAGCGGTAACCACGGCAGCGTCAGTGCATGACAGCCAGGTGGCAATCCCCTTGATGAAGATGAGCGATCGACTGGTTACATCATTATATGAGCTAATGGATCGCGGATATGACGCAAAATGGATACGCAAGGCTGCGGAATTAGCGGGACATGTCCCAATTATCGATTATATCCGTCGTCGCGGGCAGGAGCATGCAGAGCAACTTGGCCCTGACCGTGCCGAGCATTACAAAGGAAGAACGGTGGTCGAACAGTTTAACGGGCGCTTGAAAGACGAATTCGGCGGGAATCATCTACGAGTCCGCGGTCCGCGCAAGGTGCATGCGCACCTGATGTTTGGCACGCTCGTCATCTTCGCAGATCAGATATTGCGTACAATAACATAAAACTGATCCAGTGAAGGAGAATAATGCAGGTTTTTGGCCATCCTACATGACGGCCAGGGCTACGCATACTTCGCGCAGCGTAAAAAGTTGAATTTTGGTGTGTTAGCAGTTAAGTTAATGCCCTATAATGCTACTTTGGCCAAAATTATAGCGCATTCCGGTGAAAATTGGCGCTAATTTGCAATTAGCTCAACAGAGCCATTTATCAACGAGATCCTTGAGACGTCTGATAATGATATCATTTCCCGAGTACTATACGGCTATCAGGAACATAGGGGAAATATCCCAACTAGTGTGTGGACGAACAGAATTATTGAATTGGCGATGGACAGTGATGATAATGTCCGCAATCCTGCCTGTCAGTTGGCAATAACTCTACCGAGTAATATGCTTCAGGACAAAGAAAGAGTTATCGTTAATTATTTAACAGAATGGTTTGAGCAATTGGACCCCCAATTGATAGGATTGGATGAGTATGCGCCTCTCGCAGCAATGTACAGTAAATGTGGTGAGGATTTTAAAGGAAAGTATGAAGAACTGTTGTTGGGCTGCATTAAACATGATGCAAATAGCATGAAAGTTGATCAGATTGCAGCTTGCACTAAGGCATTGGCACAGGAGCACTCTCCATTATTCACGAAACTAATTGAGTGGATAGGAGAGGCGGGCTATTTTCAGCTCATCCGGAAGACTGCAGCGGCTTTGCGAACATCATTAAAGAATGAGCATGATGAAAAGTGGCTTGAAGAGCAAGTCTTACAGCTTCCCTATCAAACAAGCACCGGCACGGCAGTTTTGGGGAGCACATTGGGCTATGTCCAATGCATGGATTCGGCATGGCAATTTGCGCAAGCGCAGGGTGAAGATTCCCTTTCGTTGAGTTTCCTTTCATCTCTAGCTTGTGGTGGGAACAGCGAGGCTGTTTACATCCTTTCTCAACTTGAAAAATCTTTGTACCAGTCTATTCAACGTAATGAGAGCAACACAACCCCTGAATTGTTACATGCGTGGTCTGAGATGCAAAGAGATTTACTAAGCTCTTTAAGTATATGGGCGTATCAACCGACAGCATGTATCTCGATACGTTGGAAATCTTTGTTAAGCATGCTGCGAATAGGAAAAGATAATTACTTTCCCACCCAAGGTGCACTTATTGGGATGGCGAATCTATGCTATGCAAAGCAATATCCGGTCAGCTTCACCTAGTCTACCCAAAAGTCAAGCTATCCGCAAGTTGATGCTGGATAAGGGGATACGATGGGGCGAAAGTATGGTGTTTCTTTCTCATGGAAGCGAGCATTAGGGATATCAAGTGCAATAAATAAGATTGCGGTGATGACATTATGCGGTACAAAGACCTTGGAGAAGTATTGGCATACACAGAAAACGTTAAGTCTGTGTGCGAACACTGAAGGTGTATATTGCTGTAGCAAGCACTTTCGGCGGTGACGAGGTAATCGATATCTGAGTTATCCAAGGCAGGCAAAGGAGGCTTCGCGTGCTCGAATCGTTAGGTGTGCTTTTAATCATTATTATTGCTTTTGTCGTAATGCTGGGGCAAGGCCGTCGAGTTGGCGGATGTCTGTCAAAAACATTCAGCGGAATTTTCACAGGTATTGCTGGCTGTGCGATTGCCATCATCCTCATGTTGATCATCGGCGGGATGATGTTAGGAAAGGTGAATAGCTTTTTCGCAGGTATCTTTGGAGGCGGGCAGAAACCATCAACGTTGGATCAACAACTTACTGTCACCATGTCGTTTGATCCCCCTTCCCCCATCGCAGTTGGGAATATTCTGAAAATAAAAGTTACCCCTCCGGCTCGATCAAGTGTATCGGTACAAGTTAAAGATGAATCTGGGAACATCGAGACGTTATCCGCCAAAGCCTTTCAGCACTCTTACGAGTGGAAGCCGGTATCGTAGAGCCAAATCAGAAAGTTGGGGTTGTACTTGATTATCAATCAAGCATTGATCACCTTCACCTTGGAGTTTGCGTCGGTCAGAATGTCCCGACCAGCGGTTGGGGACGAGCACCGTTGGTTAATAGCCAAATTCCTACAGCGGATTCTTTCGGGCTTACAAATGGTTGGGCTGATCCTGTGGATTTTCTAAAGAACCACAAGGCTGATAACTCCTGGTAGTTATCATGGTCTATTGAAGTAATCAGTTATGCCTCAACTAATCGCAATAATTATCATAATATATCTTGCATACCTTTTGATCAGGTATGTTGTGATACCTATTGTCATTATGGGCGGAAAATTGATTGCCGTCATCTTTGCCGTAGCAATTTGCGTTGGTATATTATCTGGACTCTTACTAGCTGCCAAAACACCGTTTATCTACTTCTCCCACCTTCAGAAACGGGCTAGATAACGAATCATCGATGTTTCGTATTCGCTGCACGGTTGAGAATTAAAACATTATTGTACTATACAC
>JBAXQP010000072.1 GCA_037131655.1 bacterium
GCTGAGCAGAAAGGGAATATGGTCGTTGTCCAAGCTGAGTTAAACAACACGGTTCAGCCTGAATATTCCTCATGGACAGCAGCGCTCATCTCCAATATCAAGCCATCGGGAGTGGCTATCGGCGAGAATATCGTTGGTCCCGAGAGAACGGCAGGTAATGGTATCTCAGCCATCCTAAAGTTCCCTCTCGATCTTCAACCGGACGGAAGTGTGAGACTTGTAATTGGCGGTGACCTATCAGACCCCAATAAGGCTAAAGAAGTCGTCACGCGCGTAATGGCCAATTACGACAGTTTCTACAAAGAGAAGATGGATTGGTATAACCATATCGCGACCAACCTGACGAACGTGGATACCCCCGAACCAGTGCTCAACGATGCTTGGTTCTGGAGCAAAATGAGTTTGGACTGGATGACTACCACTTCCCCCATATTAGGCACAGGCGTGGTGGCGGGTTATCAGGATTTCCCGTGGTATTTCGGCGGAGACACGGACGTCTCGATTCCAGGCATGCTGATGGCGGGTTTGCATGAACAGGCAAAGGCAGCGCTGCTGATATTCGCGCCTATCGGTAAAGTCTCTCGGGGCCGGATACCCCATGAACTCATTCCGAACGGCTCTATCTACAGCCACGGCCACATCATGGAAACCACGCTTTGGGTCAAAGCAATATGGGAAACCTATATGTGGACCGGAGACGACAAGTTTTTGAAGGAGCTGTACCCCATCTGCATTGACGGCATGTTGGACTACGTCCTATCGCAGCCGAGTAGAGACGGTTTCATCCTGATGGAATATGAAGACTTACCTAACAGCAAGCGCGACAAAACGTGCCCTGCATATATCATTTCCGGCCTGGATGCCTTGGGTAAGATGGCCGTTAGGCTGGGCGATGCGGAAACCGCTAAGAAGTGCGCCTTTGAGAACGCTAAGTTCCGCTCACAGGTCGAGGATTTCTTCTGGAGTGAAGAATTCGGGGTCTATGCCACTTTCATCGATGATGACAATAAGCCATTGCTGCGCGATGACCGCGGTTGGCCCGCAGGCACATTCTGCGCGCCGGCGAGCGTAGCTTACGCAATGGCAGGAGATGCGTCACGAGTCAATCGGGCGCTCGATTATCTTGAACGACCCGAATACAACTCCGACTGGGGCCTTTATCTGAGCTGGAATAAAGACTGCCTGATGCCGATTACCCACGGCCAGGCAGCTATCGGCGAGTTCAACTATAACCGTCTTGAACAGGGTATGCGCTACGTTCGGGATATCGCGAAAACGACGCATCACTTCATGCCCGGCGCTTTGCCCGAATACACGACGCCTGATGGCGATCCGACGAAGTTTGACCCGATCTGGTGCTTCTGTCAGCTTTGGTCTGCGGCTAATTTAACCGAAGGGATGATGTGGGGCCTCCTGCATATCGAGCCTGACGCGGCTCGTAAGACCGTCACAATAACCCCAAGGCTGCCCAAGGGCTGGGATCGTATGGAGTTCACGAACATCATAGTTGGCGACACCCGATTTAACGTGAAAGTGGAAGGCGGCACTACTACCGTCACTTCAGTCAGTGGCCCCGAGTTGGACATAACCGTAAAGGAATAGTCGAATGCAAATTGTAGTCGTAGCCGATATACACGCCAACTATCGCGCGTTGAAAGCCGTTTTAGATAAGTACGAGAAAGCTGATGAGGTTTGGTGCCTTGGCGATATCGTCATGTGCGGCCCAATGCCTCAAACCTGTACAAAGCTAATCCGCGATCGATGCCGATACTCGGTGTTGGGCAACCACGATTCGGCACACGTGTCGCTGGTTAGACAAATTCCACAGGTCTGTCATGACGCCTATCCGCCTGAAGAGTGGCATCTGGAATATTTGGAAAACCTGCCGGTATCGGTGAAATTCGAGTCCGACGGCAGATCTTATTATCTTTCGCATGGTGGCGAGGAGCCAATCGATCGCCTTGTGCATTGGTTCAACCGTGAGCATTTTGAGCAGGCGCTGGAGTTCACCGGAACAGACGCGATTATGATAGGGCACTCTCATGTGGCGATGATCGAAAAGGTTGGGGATAAGTTCCTCATTAACGCAGGTACCGTTGGCCAGCCGACCGAGGGCGATTATCGGGCCCAGTGTATTGTTATCGAAGACGGCCAATTCCGACTCGATCGGGTTGAATACAATCTGGATGAACTCGCCGAAGATTATTCCAACTCACTCATGCCAAAAGAGCATGCCGACTATTACTTGCAGTGTACACGCCAAGGTTTTGTCACCAAACACGGCATCCGCCGAGGGCCTCTTTCCGATTCAGCAATAATTCCCGAAGTGTCAGAGGAAAAATAATGAAATACTCGAACCCATATCTTCCCCCATTACTAAAGTTTCTGGATGGGACACCAGTTAAAACAATTGAAGACTGGGAGAAACGCAGGAGTGAAATCCGAGAGTTGATGTGTCAATACTTTATTGGCACTGTCCCTGATACTCCGCCTGCGTTGCTTGCTGCCGAAGTGGTTGGCGAAGAAGCAAAAGGCAGCTCGACCATAAAGCGCGTTAAACTTACCTTTGATACTAAGAATAAGTTCAGTTGCGAGCTTACACTTTGGGTTCCTGAAGGTGATGGGCCTTTTCCGGTGGTGATGGTTCAACCGATCGAATACCAATATGGATGGGCAGAAGCAGCGTTGGCGCGAAGGTTTTTAGTTTGCTTGTATCCCGGTACTGATGGGTTCGATCCGCAGCCGGATTACCCAGGATACGAAAGTGTTTGGCGTCAACTCGTCGTTGAGTATCCCGAATTGGTTTGGACGGAGATAAGCGCAAAAGCTTGGTTGGCAGGACGGGCGCTGGATTATCTATTAGACCCCAAGTACGCGACAAAGGCAGCCGTGGGCAAAGTAGGGATCCTCGGGCACTCTCGACATGGCAAGCAATCGCTAATGGCGGCGGCGATGGATGAGCGGATCACTTCAGTTATGGCGCGCAGCCCAGGTTCGCCGGGGATTTGTCCTTATCGTTTCACTTCACGCCATAGCTTTGCCGAAACCCCGGAAGATTTCCCTTTTACTTTCCCGCACAACTGGTTCCGACTAGAACTTCGTGGATTTACCGGAAGAGAGAATGAGCTTCCGATAGATGCGCATGGCTGGGTGGGCTTAATTGCACCGCGGCACTGTATGGTTCATACGGCTCATCATGATGGCTGCGACCCGACATTTGCCGCCGAGCAGTCGTATCTTGAAGGCAAGACGGTCTATGAATTTCTAGGAAAGCCGGAGAACTTTCGCCTCGACTACAGAGAAGGCGCTCATGGCCCCATCACCGATGAGCATCGGCAGCACGATATGGACTGGTTCGAGCACTCATGGGGAATAAAGAAAAAAGAATATCCCGAAGTGCTCATCCACCATTTTGATTGGAAGCAGTGGAGATCGAAATTATCGGCAGAGGATTTGAAGGTTCCTGAAGGCAAGCGGGAGCGAATTTTGTGGGCGTTAGGACAGGAGCCAAAGATTGAATGGGATGGCAATCTCACCTTCACAAGTGATGCAGACAACTTGATGATGGAGCGCCGGCTGGCGGATTGCGGGACTGCCGTCAGCTTCGGTGAGAACGTGCACGGATATGTCCATTATGATAAGAGTATTAAGGAACCGATGCCGGTGATTATTTGGCTGCATCCTTACTCGTATCATAGCGGTTGCACCGAGAGCTATGGGGTTCAGGGAATGTCCCTTTATCAGCGTTTTACTGAAGCGGGTTTTTTGGTACTGGGCTTTGACCAAACCGGATGCGGGTTGCGATTGCTGGAGTGCCAAGATTTTTATCAGAAATACCCCAAGTGGTCGCGCCTTGGGCGGATGGTGCATGACGTAAAATCGGCTGTTGATTTTCTTGTGGAAGGTAAAGGGATAGCCAAAGAGCCTTTGCCCCCAATCGATAAGAACCGGCTCTTTTGCCTTGGCTATTCGATGGGCGGGATGGTCGGTTTGTATGCGACCGCTCTTGATGAGCGTATCAAAGCCGTTTCAGCGTTATGCGCTTTCACCCCGCTTCGCAACGATACGGACCAAAAATCCACTGGCGGCATTCGGCGTTTGTGGGAACTTCATTCTCTTCAACCGTTGTTAGGCCTCTATAACGGCTGTGAGAACGAGATTCCATACGATTTCGAGGATATTTTCGAGCTAATCGCTCCAAGACCTTGCCAAGTTACCGCCCCACAGCTCGATCGCGAGGCGGATTTAAAGGATGTTATCTCATGCGTTTCCAAAGCAGGGTCTGCGTGGGCAGTCCATAAGCTGCCTTATGGACTAAACTTTAATTCGCCTGTTGATTTCAATCGCTTCCAAGCCGACCAGCAACAAAAGTTTATCGAATGGACAAAATGGATGACGAGCATGGGGATTTTCGGCTCTTAACGTTGTACTCGTTTGTCGACGGCTTCTTGAGTTAGCTTTAGGAATTGCTTTGGCCCCTCGGGGATCCAGCCGCATTGAGCATACAGACTGTGCGCTTGCTGGAAGCACTCAAGAGCTTTCTGAAGACGACCCTGAAGCCGATAGACTCGGCCTAGTTGGTAGACCGCAAGCTGGTTGCTTGGGCAATAGTTGACGCTCTTTTCGAGGTAAAGCGCTGTCATTTCTAAGCCTTGTTTGGTAGGCTTGCCTTCCATCAGACCTCCGGGGGTCCGTTCACCACGGTAATACATGAATTGGGAGAGCATGAAGTCTATATCCATCGTCTGAACTTCTAAAGGTTCCAATAATCGGCCGCCGGTTGTGGTCTTGTAGGAGGTGATCTCAAAGGTTTTTTCGGAATAGATTGGCCTTACATAGATGTAGTCCGGACTTCTAACTAGCAGGCCTTGATCGCGGACCAAAGGGGTGGGTTTGGAGGCATCGACCAATATATGCCTGCCGGATGAGAGCTTGACGATTACGATTGTATGGCCATTGTTGGAGAATTTGCCCTCAGGCTTTTGATAAACCATCACTACACCGGCCTGCACTCCCATTTCCTGTAGCATCGATGCGATTAACGATGCCTGAAGGAAGCATTGACGCTCGCCGTAGCGCATGACATTTTTGAACTCATACCCTCTGACTACGCTAAAACGAGGAATGGTTTTCTTGATTAGTTTATAGAGCCAGATAGCCAGACGAGTTTCATCTTTGCTTCGTTGTCGAATGTCCTCAATATTTGCCATCTCTTCGCGCTGTGCTGCCAAAGCTTCGGCTAGTGTATGGTGTTCCATGCCCGGAAGCCGCATTCCTGATTAATCAGGAATGCGGCTTCCGGGCATGGAACACCATACACTAGCCGAAGCTTTGGCAGCACAGCGCGAAGAGATGGCAAATATTGAGGACATTCGACAACGAAGCAAAGATGAAACTCGTCTGGCTATCTGGCTCTATAAACTAATCAAGAAAACCATTCCTCGTTTTAGCGTAGTCAGAGGGTATGAGTTCAAAAATGTCATGCGCTACGGCGAGCGTCAATGCTTCCTTCAGGCATCGTTAATCGCATCGATGCTACAGGAAATGGGAGTGCAGGCCGGTGTAGTGATGGTTTATCAAAAGCCTGAGGGCAAATTCTCCAACAATGGCCATACAATCGTAATCGTCAAGCTCTCATCCGGCAGGCATATATTGGTCGATGCCTCCAAACCCACCCCTTTGGTCCGCGATCAAGGCCTGCTAGTTAGAAGTCCGGACTACATCTATGTAAGGCCAATCTATTCCGAAAAAACCTTTGAGATCACCTCCTACAAGACCACAACCGGCGGCCGATTATTGGAACCTTTAGAAGTTCAGACGATGGATATAGACTTCATGCTCTCCCAATTCATGTATTACCGTGGTGAACGGACCCCCGGAGGTCTGATGGAAGGCAAGCCTACCAAACAAGGCTTAGAAATGACAGCGCTTTACCTCGAAAAGAGCGTCAACTATTGCCCAAGCAACCAGCTTGCGGTCTACCAACTAGGCCGAGTCTATCGGCTTCAGGGTCGTCTTCAGAAAGCTCTTGAGTGCTTCCAGCAAGCGCACAGTCTGTATGCTCAATGCGGCTGGATCCCCGAGGGGCCAAAGCAATTCCTAAAGCTAACTCAAGAAGCCGTCGACAAACGAGTACAACGTTAAGAGCCGAAAATCCCCATGCTCGTCATCCATTTTGTCCATTCGATAAACTTTTGTTGCTGGTCGGCTTGGAAGCGATTGAAATCAACAGGCGAATTAAAGTTTAGTCCATAAGGCAGCTTATGGACTGCCCACGCAGACCCTGCTTTGGAAACGCATGAGATAACATCCTTTAAATCCGCCTCGCGATCGAGCTGTGGGGCGGTAACTTGGCAAGGTCTTGGAGCGATTAGCTCGAAAATATCCTCGAAATCGTATGGAATCTCGTTCTCACAGCCGTTATAGAGGCCTAACAACGGTTGAAGAGAATGAAGTTCCCACAAACGCCGAATGCCGCCAGTGGATTTTTGGTCCGTATCGTTGCGAAGCGGGGTGAAAGCGCATAACGCTGAAACGGCTTTGATACGCTCATCAAGAGCGGTCGCATACAAACCGACCATCCCGCCCATCGAATAGCCAAGGCAAAAGAGCCGGTTCTTATCGATTGGGGGCAAAGGCTCTTTGGCTATCCCTTTACCTTCCACAAGAAAATCAACAGCCGATTTTACGTCATGCACCATCCGCCCAAGGCGCGACCACTTGGGGTATTTCTGATAAAAATCTTGGCACTCCAGCAATCGCAACCCGCATCCGGTTTGGTCAAAGCCCAGTACCAAAAAACCCGCTTCAGTAAAACGCTGATAAAGGGACATTCCCTGAACCCCATAGCTCTCGGTGCAACCGCTATGATACGAGTAAGGATGCAGCCAAATAATCACCGGCATCGGTTCCTTAATACTCTTATCATAATGGACATATCCGTGCACGTTCTCACCGAAGCTGACGGCAGTCCCGCAATCCGCCAGCCGGCGCTCCATCATCAAGTTGTCTGCATCACTTGTGAAGGTGAGATTGCCATCCCATTCAATCTTTGGCTCCTGTCCTAACGCCCACAAAATTCGCTCCCGCTTGCCTTCAGGAACCTTCAAATCCTCTGCCGATAATTTCGATCTCCACTGCTTCCAATCAAAATGGTGGATGAGCACTTCGGGATATTCTTTTTTCTTTATTCCCCATGAGTGCTCGAACCAGTCCATATCGTGCTGCCGATGCTCATCGGTGATGGGGCCATGAGCGCCTTCTCTGTAGTCGAGGCGAAAGTTCTCCGGCTTTCCTAGAAATTCATAGACCGTCTTGCCTTCAAGATACGACTGCTCGGCGGCAAATGTCGGGTCGCAGCCATCATGATGAGCCGTATGAACCATACAGTGCCGCGGTGCAATTAAGCCCACCCAGCCATGCGCATCTATCGGAAGCTCATTCTCTCTTCCGGTAAATCCACGAAGTTCTAGTCGGAACCAGTTGTGCGGGAAAGTAAAAGGGAAATCTTCCGGGGTTTCGGCAAAGCTATGGCGTGAAGTGAAACGATAAGGACAAATCCCCGGCGAACCTGGGCTGCGCGCCATAACTGAAGTGATCCGCTCATCCATCGCCGCCGCCATTAGCGATTGCTTGCCATGTCGAGAGTGCCCGAGGATCCCTACTTTGCCCACGGCTGCCTTTGTCGCGTACTTGGGGTCTAATAGATAATCCAGCGCCCGTCCTGCCAACCAAGCTTTTGCGCTTATCTCCGTCCAAACCAATTCGGGATACTCAACGACGAGTTGACGCCAAACACTTTCGTATCCTGGGTAATCCGGCTGCGGATCGAACCCATCAGTACCGGGATACAAGCAAACTAAAAACCTTCGCGCCAACGCTGCTTCTGCCCATCCATATTGGTATTCGATCGGTTGAACCATCACCACCGGAAAAGGCCCATCACCTTCAGGAACCCAAAGTGTAAGCTCGCAACTGAACTTATTCTTAGTATCAAAGGTAAGTTTAACGCGCTTTATGGTCGAGCTGCCTTTTGCTTCTTCGCCAACCACTTCGGCAGCAAGCAACGCAGGCGGAGTATCAGGGACAGTGCCAATAAAGTATTGACACATCAACTCTCGGATTTCACTCCTGCGTTTCTCCCAGTCTTCAATTGTTTTAACTGGTGTCCCATCCAGAAACTTTAGTAATGGGGGAAGATATGGGTTCGAGTATTTCATTATTTTTCCTCTGACACTTCGGGAATTATTGCTGAATCGGAAAGAGGCCCTCGGCGGATGCCGTGTTTGGTGACAAAACCTTGGCGTGTACACTGCAAGTAATAGTCGGCATGCTCTTTTGGCATGAGTGAGTTGGAATAATCTTCGGCGAGTTCATCCAGATTGTATTCAACCCGATCGAGTCGGAATTGGCCGTCTTCGATAACAATACACTGGGCCCGATAATCGCCCTCGGTCGGCTGGCCAACGGTACCTGCGTTAATGAGGAACTTATCCCCAACCTTTTCGATCATCGCCACATGAGAGTGCCCTATCATAATCGCGTCTGTTCCGGTGAACTCCAGCGCCTGCTCAAAATGCTCACGGTTGAACCAATGCACAAGGCGATCGATTGGCTCCTCGCCACCATGCGAAAGATAATAAGATCTGCCGTCGGACTCGAATTTCACCGATACCGGCAGGTTTTCCAAATATTCCAGATGCCACTCTTCAGGCGGATAGGCGTCATGACAGACCTGTGGAATTTGTCTAACCAGCGACACGTGTGCCGAATCGTGGTTGCCCAACACCGAGTATCGGCATCGATCGCGGATTAGCTTTGTACAGGTTTGAGGCATTGGGCCGCACATGACGATATCGCCAAGGCACCAAACCTCATCAGCTTTCTCGTACTTATCTAAAACGGCTTTCAACGCGCGATAGTTGGCGTGTATATCGGCTACGACTACAATTTGCATTCGACTATTCCTTTACGGTTATGTCCAACTCGGGGCCACTGACTGAAGTGACGGTAGTAGTGCCGCCTTCCACTTTCACGTTAAATCGGGTGTCGCCAACTATGATGTTCGTGAACTCCATACGATCCCAGCCCTTGGGCAGCCTTGGGGTTATTGTGACGGTCTTACGAGCCGCGTCAGGCTCGATATGCAGGAGGCCCCACATCATCCCTTCGGTTAAATTAGCCGCAGACCAAAGCTGACAGAAGCACCAGATCGGGTCAAACTTCGTCGGATCGCCATCAGGCGTCGTGTATTCGGGCAAAGCGCCGGGCATGAAGTGATGCGTCGTTTTCGCGATATCCCGAACGTAGCGCATACCCTGTTCAAGACGGTTATAGTTGAACTCGCCGATAGCTGCCTGGCCGTGGGTAATCGGCATCAGGCAGTCTTTATTCCAGCTCAGATAAAGGCCCCAGTCGGAGTTGTATTCGGGTCGTTCAAGATAATCGAGCGCCCGATTGACTCGTGACGCATCTCCTGCCATTGCGTAAGCTACGCTCGCCGGCGCGCAGAATGTGCCTGCGGGCCAACCGCGGTCATCGCGCAGCAATGGCTTATTGTCATCATCGATGAAAGTGGCATAGACCCCGAATTCTTCACTCCAGAAGAAATCCTCGACCTGTGAGCGGAACTTAGCGTTCTCAAAGGCGCACTTCTTAGCGGTTTCCGCATCGCCCAGCCTAACGGCCATCTTACCCAAGGCATCCAGGCCGGAAATGATATATGCAGGGCACGTTTTGTCGCGCTTGCTGTTAGGTAAGTCTTCATATTCCATCAGGATGAAACCGTCTCTACTCGGCTGCGATAGGACGTAGTCCAACATGCCGTCAATGCAGATGGGGTACAGCTCCTTCAAAAACTTGTCGTCTCCGGTCCACATATAGGTTTCCCATATTGCTTTGACCCAAAGCGTGGTTTCCATGATGTGGCCGTGGCTGTAGATAGAGCCGTTCGGAATGAGTTCATGGGGTATCCGGCCCCGAGAGACTTTACCGATAGGCGCGAATATCAGCAGCGCTGCCTTTGCCTGTTCATGCAAACCCGCCATCAGCATGCCTGGAATCGAGACGTCCGTGTCTCCGCCGAAATACCACGGGAAATCCTGATAACCCGCCACCACGCCTGTGCCTAATATGGGGGAAGTGGTAGTCATCCAGTCCAAACTCATTTTGCTCCAGAACCAAGCATCGTTGAGCACTGGTTCGGGGGTATCCACGTTCGTCAGGTTGGTCGCGATATGGTTATACCAATCCATCTTCTCTTTGTAGAAACTGTCGTAATTGGCCATTACGCGCGTGACGACTTCTTTAGCCTTATTGGGGTCTGATAGGTCACCGCCAATTACAAGTCTCACACTTCCGTCCGGTTGAAGATCGAGAGGGAACTTTAGGATGGCTGAGATACCATTACCTGCCGTTCTCTCGGGACCAACGATATTCTCGCCGATAGCCACTCCCGATGGCTTGATATTGGAGATGAGCGCTGCTGTCCATGAGGAATATTCAGGCTGAACCGTGTTGTTTAACTCAGCTTGGACAACGACCATATTCCCTTTCTGCTCAGC
>JBAXQP010000073.1 GCA_037131655.1 bacterium
GCGTTGAAATTCTCATGCAATTTCTCTGCATCCCAGCTTGCTTTGCCGATGGGCATATGGATGATGGCGCCCTTCTCGATGCGGTATTCCACACGAGCGGCGCGTTTGATCTCATCAACTGTTGCTTGGATGTTGTTGGTGACGGTGCCATTCTTCTTGTTCGGCGTTCGGGGGCCTAATTGGCGGCCTAATCTCGCGACGACAGGAGCCATTTCTTCTGAGGCTACCAGCACGTCGAAATCTCGCCAGCCTTCCGTGATTTTGGCAACGAGATCGTCATCGCCAACGGTGTCAGCGCCTGCTGCCTTAGCTTCTTCCGCCAAATCACCTTTAGCCAAAACGGCTACATTTCGTGATTTACCGGTGCCATGGGGAAGAGTGGTGACGCCGCGGACCATTTGCTCGCCCTTGCGGGGGTCGACGCCCAAGCGGACTGCTAAGTCAACAGTTTCGGGAAACTTGGTAGATGCTGTCTGTCCAACTAAGGCAAATGCCGCAGCCGGTTCATGCATCTCGTCTTTCGTAACTTTTTTCGCTATTTCCAAATAGCGTTTACCGTGATCAGCCATTTATTATCTCCTTGTGGTTCTAACGGTTGAACCTCCCACATAGGGGAGAGTTGTATTGCGTATTGCGTAGTTCGCATTCCGGAATCCGGATATGTAATACGCAATACGTACTAGTCTTCTATTTCAATGCCCATTGAACGGGCGGTGCCGGCTAGCACTCGCATCGCTTGGTCAATATTGTTTGTATTCAAGTCAGGCATCTTTTGTTTAGCGACTTGGCGGAGCTGCTCCTTGGAGAGCTTGCCGACCTTGTTCGTTAATGGATTACCAGAACCTTTAGTAACCCCCGCGGCCTTCTTCAATAGTTCAGAGGCTAACGGCTGTTTGACAATGAAAGTGAACGAGCGGTCCTCGTAAATGGTGATTTCCACCGGCATTGTCGTTCCAGCTAGACTGGCGGTCATCTCGTTGAACTTCTTGATGAACTCCATCATATTGATGCCATGCTGACCCAACGCGGGTCCGACTGGCGGTGCGGGTGTAGCTTTCCCACCCGGAATATTTAATTTAACAACGGCGGTAATTCTCTTTGCCAATTGTACTTCCTCCTTATCAAGCCCATTCTAACTAGAAACTACACGGGCGCTGTCTTACAGCTTTTCAACCTGTGTGAATTCCAGCTCGACGGGTGTGTCGCGTCCAAAAATCGAGATAAGAACGCGAAGTTTTTCGCGCTCGATGTCAACTTCATCGATCTTACCAGTGAAGTCTGCAAATGGCCCGCTGGCCACACGGATGCTGTCGCCTTTGCTGTAAGCAATACGCGCTGTGGTCTTGCCCTGTTCGAGCGAGGCCATAATCTGATTGACTTCTTTAACAGTAAGAGGCACCGGTCGGTTACCGGAACTAACAAATCCGGTTACTCCAGAGGTACTTTTTACCAAAGTCCAAGTGGAGTCGTCCAGCACCATTTCGATTAATATATAGCCGGGGAACACTTTCTTCTTAACATAAGTCTTCTTACCAGCACGCGTTCGAAGCTCTTGTTCTGTGGGAATCAAGATATCAAAGACCTTGTAGTCCCACTGACCCTCGACTTTAGCGCGCCGTTCGATAATGTTCTTTACTTTATTCTCGTGTCCGGCGAATGTGTGTACTGCGTACCAAGACCGTAGCATCTAAACATGCACTCCTTAATTGCCCTCGGATCGCGACCAGGCATGGTGAGTGTCGCGATTCTTTGACGGCAAAGCCGTCATGGCTGATTATCATCTTATTGGCATCAAGAATTTCCAAAGTTGAGTTAGAACGATATCCATAACAAAAAGGAACATCGTAAATACAAAGATAACGGCCAATACAATACCCGTCAGGCGAACACCATCTTGATAAGTAGGCCAGTTTGTCTTCTTTAACTCGCTTATAACTTCCTGAACCAGGACGACTATACCACGCCCACCCGGCCGTCTGGCCTCAGGTGAACTTGCTTGCTTCACCGACATTCTTTATGCTCCTCACCCGTGCACAAGGGCTTTTTCATTTAAAGGGAATGTGACAGGGGCAATCCTTATGCTAGATTATACACGGTCTTGACGAATATCTGCAACAATGTCAATAGCTGCACGAAAAAACTGTTATTTTCCGCCATAATTGGCACAGCATGAAACCGATTATGAAAACCTTAGATGACACAATTACCGCTATCGCTACCGCGCCTGGTGAGGCGGGGGTAGGCATCGTTCGCGTCAGTGGCCCTTTAGCCTTTACTATCGCCGAGCAGGTGTTTGACTGCCACACTATCGGCGCCCTCGAAACCCACCACATCTATTATGGCCGAATTGTCGATCCAACTAATAGAGAAGCTTTGGATGATGCGCTGCTGCTCACCTTTCGATCACCTCATAGCTACACCGGACAAGATGTCATTGAATTTAGCTGCCATGGCGGTAGTGTCACTTTGAAACGTGTATTAGCGTTATGTCTTCGACAAGGCGCGCGAATGGCTGAAGCCGGTGAATTCACAGAACGCGCTTTTCTTAATGGGCGGCTTGACCTGGCTCAAGCTGAAGCAGTAGCCGACATTATTAAAGCTCAAACCGATGCGCAACACCGAGTTGCCTTTCGCCAACGCGAAGGCTCTCTCAGCCGATCGGTCGCAGAGCTTGCCGAGCGTTTAATGAATGTTCTCGTTCGAGTTGAAGCGGTGATTGATTTTTCCGAGGATATCGGCGAGCTAGATTATGAGCAAACGACGGCGGAAGTCGAAATTATCAACGAATCTGTCGAAAAGTTATTAGCGACCGCTGATCAGGGACGAATTATTAGGGAAGGGCTTAAAATCGCGATTATCGGCAAACCCAATGTCGGCAAATCCAGTCTTCTTAATTCCCTTCTCGGCTACGAACGAGCCATCGTTACCCCCGTCCCTGGCACAACGCGTGATGTGGTTGAGGATACGATTAGTTTAGGGGGTGTGCCGGTTATTTTAGCGGATACCGCTGGAGTTCGGGAAACGGATGATGTCGTTGAATCGGTTGGCGTCAAGCGCACACAAAAGTCATTAGCGGAAGCTGATTTGGCGCTATTTATATTCGCTGCCCCCGATGGTTTGACCGATGAAGATCGGCAAGTATGGCAGGAATTGAATGGTAAACCGGTGATTCCCATAATAAATAAGGCAGACACAATTTCTACTTTAGAATGTAATGTTCTTCAGGAATCTGCGATATCTTTTATTGGGGAATCCTTGGCAATTTCAGCAATGACGGGTGAAGGGATCGAAGATCTTCGTCAGACGATAATTGAACGAACAATCGGTTCAGGACTTGCTTTAGAGAGTGTTTCGGTTACCAATACTCGCCATCAAGAGGCGTTGAGGCAGACTAAAGCGAGTCTTGACCTAGCCAGGAATAGCCTTCAAGCCAATATGACCCCCGATTTTGTAAGCATCGACTTAAGAGGCGCCCTCGGCTCCCTCGGCCTAATCAGCGGCGAGACTGTCACCGAAGACCTGATCGAACGCATATTTAGAGATTTTTGTATCGGGAAGTGAAGGTGGTATATCGGCCAAACAGACTGGTACAATTGCTTTGTACTTCTTAAGAGTGGAGAACATAATGCGACTTCTATTTGCATTTCTTGTTTTGATAGTAGCAACTAATCTGGTTTTCTCACAGGAATCGTTCATCAAAGCGGGCGACGTCATAAACGTTAGTGTTGATGGCGAAACGCTGATGTCGAGGCAATACCGAGTTGATCAGAATGGCATGGCAATTATTGAACTCGTTGGCGCGGTAAAACTCGGGGGATTATCAACTGATGCTGCCGCGAAATTGATTGCCGATAAGATTAAAAGCCGCCAAATCCTTAAAGATCCACAGGTTATGGTGAAGCTGGTTCCCAATCAAGTTTTCGTCTCAGGATCGGTAAGCAACCCGGGTTCCATTGCGATTACACCGAACCTCAAGCTTTCAGATGTGCTCAAAACGGCTTCACCAACAGAGACTGCCGATTTAACCTCGGTTCGTGTCACTCATTCGGATGGTCAGCAGTTGACTATCGATTTTGAGAAATTAAGTACAACTCCTGAAAATGATATTGTGCTCCAACCAGGAGACCAAGTTTTTGTCTTTCAACGCGCCGTCAATCAAGGGATTATGGTTTTAGGGCAAGTCAAAGCGCCGCAAACGATCCCGTTTGAACCCGGTTTAACCATCAACGGAGCTATCTCCAAAGCAGGCGGCGTTCTTCAAGAAGCCGATCTTTCTCAGGTAAAGCTTACTAGAGCATCAGGCGGACCGGCAAATATCATCGACCTATCGAAGTCAGGGACGGACACCCCTCTTTCTCCAGGCGATCAGATATTGGTGCCTCAAAAAACGAGCAATGTTTATGTGCTGGTACGCGGGGCGGTCAAACGGTCAGGACTTGTTGCATATCATGAAGGCTTAACTCTTCGCGAAGCGCTTGAGGCAGCCGATCTCTTGGAGGATGCGCAACTCAACAAAGTCACCATTGAACGCCGCATCGACGGTAAGATTCAAAAGATTAAAGTCAACTATACTGAAATTCTACGCGGCGTGCGTACTGATGAAGTATTGCAACCGGGCGATGTCCTTGACGTCCCAAATCCACCCCGTTCCCAGGGAACATCCAATATCCTGCAAGCCGCTTCGCTTGTGGTCGGGATTATATTTTTCTTTTTGAAATAACATGGGGTTTGGATTAAGGCGAGATGCATAATCATTCTGTGTTTTTGCGAGGGATGTTTGTGCCCAGGGTTATACGAAGTGTATTTGTAGGGGCGTAGCTTGCTTCGCCCTCCGGAGGGCAGGGCAAGCCCAGCCCCTACATCCGATGGAGAAATGCTTTGGCAGCGCCGCTTTGCTCTGCTTCCGAAGCATCGAATCTATCCTCATCCTCTTTTCCCGCCTCAGGGTAAAAGGGGATGAGGATAGATTCGAAAAACACACTACGCAATACAAATAGTGTAGGAGATAGAAATGAAAAGACGGTTTTGGCTGGGATGTGGGATTGTTGCGGTTTTGTTAGTTTTTATAACTGCTGGGTTGTTCTTCTTCACCCCGTTCGGGAAGGAATTTCGTGCGATGGTGAAAATCCAGCTCAGTGGGAAGCGTACTTACGCGCCCGAAAGCTGTTTAGCAAACCTGAAGCAAGTAGGGCAAGCGCTACAGCTTTATATGAACAGCAACGCAGCCTACCCTCCGTCAGGCTGTTGGGTTGATGAACTTAGTAATTACGTCACTCTTGGCAATGATGTGAAAGACGAAGACCGCGAAAAAGTTTTCAAATGTCCTGGAGTTTTTACTGAAAACCCAAAAAATTATGGCTATGCGATGAACCTGATACTCTCCTCAAAGTCATCGGATGAAGTAAAAGACCTGGCAAACTCTGTTTTCGTTTTCGACTCGGCTCAGCTAACAAAAAATGCAGCAAACTCATACGAAACTAAGAACTTGCCCCTTCCACCCCGACATGGGGCGGTTAACAATGTAGTCCACTGTGATGGCAGCGCTAAATCCGTTACCGCTGTGCAGATGTAAGTTATAAAGAGGCCCGACAGCTTAGCTGTCGGGCCTCTTTTGTTATCTCAGTTAGAACTTCGCAGCGACCTTTTTGACCTTAGCGATCCTTTCAACCATTTCACTCTCAGTGCGTTTGAAGCCATTATCGAGAAGCACCGTTCGCGTCAGGATGGAGAGGGTCTTGGGACACATGTCAGGGGAGTAGTTCACATCGGCTTTGGCAAGTTTATAGGCATCGCGTCCAGGATGGTGCGCGCCTGATTTGTCCATCACCGGTTCCCAATTACAATAGACATGTCGGCCGCTGTTGATGGGTTGCCATATACCATCTGTTTCAGTTTCTAATGCCGCTTTGAAGCCATTGGCTCGATCTTCAGTCTCGAAGATTAAGCCGGTCGTCACTCCGCAATCGCCCTCAAAGTCATTCATGGGGCTGAGCTTCAAGTTCTTGATACATGAAAGCTCTTCAACCATCATGCGCTTTTCCATGCGAAGCTTCGCCAAAATGCCATCAAGCCGGCCAAGCTGCACTCTCATAATAGCGGCTGATATTTCATTGGTACGATAGTTCTGACCCGCAAAGAAAGGCCATGAAATCTCTCTGGCGTGACTTCGGAAGATACATCCGCCGTCATGGTGAATTAATGCGCGCTCGTAGATATCGATATCATTCATAACCACCGCGCCGCCTTCACCGCAGGTGATAACTTTGAAGTAGTTGAATGAGAAACCGCCTGCCTCGCCAATCGAACCTAAAGATTTACCCTTATAAGAGCCGCCGACCGCCTGGCAGGCATCTTCCAACACTTTCACGTTATGCTTCTTCGCGATAGCCATAATGGCGTCCATATTGCACGACATACCGACCATGTGAACGGGAATTATCGCTTTTGTGCGCGGAGTGATTGCGCGCTCGACTTCGACCGGATCGATTCCGAGGGTCTCATCAATTTCGACAATAATCGGCACCGCGCCAACTGCCAATGCCGCCAACGCTGTCGCCATGAAAGTATAGCCGGGAATGATAACCTCATCGCCAGGACCTACGTCAAGACCTACCAACCCACATATGAGCGCTGCAGTGCCACTGGTAAGCAGGATGGAGTGGTTAACGCCGAGCCTTTCAGCCCATTCTTTTTCAAATTGAGCCGCTTCGCCGCCCTCTTCGCCATATCGGAACAGCTTCCCCGATTCAATAACCCGAGCCGCCGCCTCTGCTTCCTCTTTGCCTATGATATGCATATAAACCTCCTAATCATATTGAGTAGTGTCTATTTCGGAATTCGAATACTGCTTCGATCCCGAACACCTATCACCTAATTCTTATCACATGAATCCGTACTACTCATCCACTTTTCGAAACTTAATATTTAATCCCAGGTCTTCATCGACCAGTTCGTCTAACATCGTTCGTCCGAGTTCGATCTTCGGAGGGCCATACACCGTTTCGATTTCTGCGTACTCTTCATCCAAAGCATCACCGAAGAACTCTTTCGGTTCGTGAATGATTGCTGGCTCTGGAGGAAGCGGCACGATCACTTCAGGAACTCGAATGGATTCAGGAGCTGCCACTGGGCCCGTTTCTTGGGTTGATAGCATTCGCTGAAGCTGTTCCTGCGGCGCCACCAGGAGAATTACTGTTTGTCCTTCTTCCATATACAAGCGCGCGCTGACTGAGTTCTCAGTAACGATCTGCCGCTCTTCAAGATTATAAGCGGACATGCTCGATGGGAAGTTAATCGTGCGCTGACCGGCTCGTTTGGCATGGATTACAAGGAAAGGAAGCCGCACATGGATAACATCGTCATTGTTGCTCCAAATGTGAACCTTAGCCATAGAACCAAGACCTCTTAGAAGCGCAGGTGGCAATGTTGGCTCGCCGAGATACACTGCGCGCCACTTTCCGCTTACTTCTGATTGCTCATACTCACGGACAATCATTGAGGGGAGGCCAGTCTGCTGATATTCGCCAACGGTAGTGGCGTCCTCTGTAATCGAATAAAAAGTCGGATCGATGTGCTCGATACGCTGAATATTCGGATCATCCATAAACTCGGCTAAAGGATGACGCCGAGATAGCATGCGCGATCCCGGCTTGCTCGCGAACGGTTGTTGTTTGAGTGCTATACCTGTAACTTCTCGAGCATTTTCGAGCGCCGGTTTATGGTTTTCATAAAGTCCAGCCGCATATAACCATGTAAGGGTTTTGCCATTTTTGTGAAGGCGCTCGCGAATTATGGCTCGCTGCTCTGCAGAGATGTCCCAAGCATTCAAGAAGATATACAGTTGGCAATCAGGGAAATTCTTGAGCATCAAATCGGACAGCAGATAAAAGCCCACCGACATTCCGCTTCTCAAAATATTTGCCTGTTGTTCTTTAAGAACGGCGCGAAGCAATTCGCGATCACGGGCATGAGCGATTGAACCTTCGTCAACTATTACCGCCACATCAGGTGGGGCTGGCGGACTCTCGATTTGAATGCGCCACCATTCACGATAATCGGCTGCTCGCTGCCAGGCAACACTCGAATCGAGCCAACCTTCACCCCAAAGGTCCATCCAAGCCGCTCCTGATCCATGTGTCAGTGTTACGCCAAGCCCGCGAAGATGCACTTGATCCATAGCATAAGGTTGAGAAATCTGAAGATTGTAATCATCAGGCTCATTACCGCTTGCTAAAGGGGTTTTGAAGTCCTCTTCCGATAGAAATAGTTTGCCTCGAAGGGCAATTGAATCGATAGGCATCGGGAAGGTACCTGCCTGAGTTGGCAATCGATCGCTATAACTGGGAGGGCCGGCGATGATATCAATATAAGGGCAGCTTGTCACCTGACCGAGACTAAGATGGCCTGAGTTCGGGTGAGACCACTCAAAAGTGTAACCATAAGATACAGCCACCAACGCCTGATTCTTCGACGCATGTTTAACCATTCGCGCCAAGTCCGCCAATCGTTCAGCCACTGCATCTGACAAGAACAGATGGTAGTCAACTATCCGCCGTTCTTTGCGCGAGTCAAGAATGGAAGTTGAGTTCTGAGCCGATATTGGATGATAAGTTGGGATTTCCACGGTGTTAAAGGAGACGTTGCCTTCACTCCATGCTGAGCGCAGCATCACTACATCGTTATTATAGTAATGTTTGGTCCAGCGCCTAAACGCTTCACGTGCAGCAGGGCTGGTATCGTAGCCTTCTTCTGAGCCATAGAACCATTCGCCGCGCTCTAGGTGATATCCAACCACCCGTTCGCCTTCCGTCACCGTACGCATCTTTAGAACAAGATGTTCGAGGCATTTGGCGGCATATTGCCACCAGGCCTCGGAGCTAATCGATGGCTCAGACTGAGTGCCGTCAGCTCGCGTGCAGACTGCATCAGGATAACGCTGTCGCCATCCGGAAGCAGGAGTGAACACTACTCGCCAAAAAATATTGGCCTGAGGGTCAGCCTCAACGACACGCTTTATCATATAAGCCGCATCATCCAATACCTTTGGCAGACTCTGTTCATCGACAATCAAATCGAGTAAGAGAATATGAACATGAACCCCGGCGGCGGCCGCTTTTTGGATCTCGTTCAAGACATGCTTTTCTGTAGCGTTCGAGTTAATGTTGCCAAAGAAAAGGAGAGGCGGTACGCTGGTGTTATTCAAAACAAGCGCCGGAAGGCCATTACGCATACCGATACGATTTCTTGACGGGGCAAGCATCTCGAGCGGTTTGCGTCTTTCAATGGGTTGACGCTCGCGAGGATTTTGGCGTCCTCCACGACGAGGCCCTGTTGGGAGAGTTATATCAAACTCAACTTCGATGGTTTCTTGTGGTGACGCTTCAACCGGCGTTTCTGTAGCAGCCTCTTTCGCAATCGGCATTGGCCGACGGCGGCGATGCGGCATTGGTCGAGCTACGGTCGTTTCCTCTGAAGGCACTGCTTCGAGATCTGCAGATTGAGTTGGCTCTTCAGTCGGAATTGCGTCTTGTTGTTTCTTACTTGGATAACGACGACGAGGGCGACGTTTAGGTTGCCCCTCTTCCGTAGCTCTTTGTGGCTCAGAAGGGATTATTGGTTCTTGCGGAGATTGTTGAACAGCATCACGAGACGCTTCCACCGGAGCCATATCTACGCTTTTGGTCGGAGTTCGACGTCGGCGTTGCGGAGGCGACGGCTCAGCAGTTGGAATCGGTGTTGGCTGCTCAATTGCACCCGCAGGCGCATCCTGATCCGCAGCAGTTTGATTTGGCTTCTTCCGGAGACGCATTATTAACTATTACAGGCAGACTCTCGCACCACTCTAAGAGCTGGCTTGGTGTACTGAAAAACAGATCGGGCTTTTCAGCTTTCAGCATTTCTTCCGTAGCGGCTCCCCAAGCGCAGGCTGCTGTTATTACCCCAGCCGCCTTTCCACAGATAATATCGTATATGCTGTCCCCGATGAAGATCGCTTCTTGGGGCGATACTTTCAATCGATAGATTGCCGCCAGTACGGCCTCGGGAGCAGGTTTTGGGTGAGCCACATCGCTGGAAGTGACAACCGTATCTACGAAATCTTCTAGCTCTAAACGCGGAGTGACATCTTCCATCTCGAGTCTATTCTTTGATGTCACCAGCGCAGTGCAGTACCCCTTCTGTTTCACTAGACGGACGGCCTCAATGGCTTTCTCAAATAACTTTTCTTGATCCTGATGAGCTTCGTAATAAGCAAACTGTTGCTCTGTCATCGCTTTCTCGTCCCCTTTAATTCCAACCATGCTTTCAATTGCCTGGATTTGCTGAATCAAAGGAATACCGATGATGCCCCTCAACTTTTCGGTCGGCAGAGTAGTCCCAAGGACTTTCCCTGCTGCGCTGTTGAGAGCATCAACGATTAAGCTCACCGTATCGATTAACGTCCCGTCGATGTCGAACAGAATGGCCCGCAATTGCGAGGTCAAACCATTACCTCCTATACAATTCGAC
>JBAXQP010000074.1 GCA_037131655.1 bacterium
CAGGGGGACCTGGGGGTAATAATCCCGGTGGCGGATACGGTGGCCGCAATAGTGGTGGATCAGGCGGTAATAGAGGTGGATTTACAGGTGGATTTGGCGGTGGCGCCTCAGTGTCAGCCAATGCTGAATTCGTTTATGTTGTCCGAGGTAGCACCCTTTATCAGTTCTCTGCTAAGGATTTAGCTTTAGTCCGCAAAACTGAACTCCCAGCACCAACTGTTGATCCCGGACGAACTATCATACGCCCCTGAGCCTTAGATTTACTCCACTGCTAATAGCTCAACGCCATCTTCTCTTAACCTCGAAGATGGCGTTGACATTTATGCCATCTTTTTTGTTATCACGCTGTGATAGCTTCAAATTATGAAAACTGTTTGACTTAACCAACCTACTTCTTAATACGCAATCCGCCCCCCAAATCTTCCCATAATTCACTTGATATTGCGTAACATTTCACAGATTGGTGTGCCATAATAAATGTGCGCAAGGATCGGCGTTGAATAGCCATACCCTGGCCATTCGGACTGAGCGCAATTTCCTCACGTGCAGTTTATGCACTGAGCGGAACAGCAACGCCCGCAAGACGATTTATAGCTGTACAACACTTGCCTCGCGCAATAGGACTACACCTAGCATTGCTGTACATATCCGATAGAAAGACTTCTGCGGAATTGGACGTCTCTATTTCGTAACAAAGTAGGACCTAAGCTCTTTTTAAAAGCAGTCACGGGTCCATGGTCAGAAAATAGCTCCTAGTGAGCTATCAGGAAAGGACACCATCATGGCGATACGTAAACAAGTAACAATTGAAGGTAATGAAGCAGCAGCCTATATCGCTTTTAAGACGAATGAGGTCATAGCAATTTACCCCATCACCCCTTCGACCCCCATCGGTGAATTGGCCGACACATGGGCAGCCAAAGGACAGAAAAACATTTGGGGAACGATCCCTTTAATTCAAGAAATGCAATCCGAAGGAGGCGCGGCAGGCGCTTGCCACGGCGCGCTTCAAACTGGCGCATTGACAACCACCTTCACCGCCAGCCAGGGATTGCTGCTGATGATTCCCAACATGTATAAAATCGCAGGCGAGCTTACCAGCGCGGTATTTCACGTCACCGCCCGCTCATTAGCTGCCAGCGCATTATCAATTTTTGGCGACCACTCTGACGTAATGGCCTGTAGGGCCACCGGTTGGGGTGTGATGTTCTCCAACTCAGTCCAAGAAGTTCATGACTTCGCGCTTATCTCACAAGCCAGCACTTTAAGAACGCGTGTCCCTTTCATACATGCGTTTGACGGTTTCCGTACTTCTCATGAAGTAGCGAAGATCGAGCAATTAACAGAAGAAGATATTCGGGCAATGATCGATGAGGAATTGGTTACCGCTCATCGGCTGCGAGGACTTTCACCGGATCGACCGGTCCTGCGTGGAACTGCCCAAAACCCCGATGTCTACTTCCAAGCTCGCGAAGCAGTAAACCCATACTATCTTGCCGCTCCTGAGATGATCCAACAAGAAATGGATAAGTTCGCTTCTATAACAGGGCGTTCATATCACCTCTTTGATTATGTAGGCGCTCCGGATGCCGAGCGTGTAGTGGTTATAATGGGTTCCGGCGCGGATGTGGTTGATGCAACTGCAGAATCCCTCATTAAAAAAGGCGAAAAGATCGGCGTTCTTAAAGTCCGCGTCTTCCGACCGTTCTCAACCAAGCATCTACTCAGCGCTCTGCCCGCAACGGTTAAATCAATTGCCGTTCTAGATCGAACCAAAGAACCTGGCTCTGCAGGCGAACCTCTTTATCAAGATGTGGTTACAGCTATCAGCGAAGGCCTTTCCGATGGTACAGCACCATTCAAGAACCTGCCGCGCATTATCGGCGGACGTTATGGCCTCTCCTGCAAGGACTTTACTCCTGCGATGGTCAAAGCGGTATTCGACGAAATGTCAAAGCCTAAACCAAAGGTTCACTTCACCATTGGAATTAACGATGATGTGACCAACTTCAGCCTCGATTATGATGAAAAGTTCAGCATCGAACCGGAGGAAGTCGTTCGAGGAATCTTCTGGGGTCTTGGCTCTGACGGTACTGTTGGCGCGAACAGAAACTCCATCAAAATCATCGGTGAAGATACTCCGAACTTTGCACAAGGCTATTTTGTATTCGACTCTAAGAAGTCAGGCGGCATCACCACTTCCCACCTGCGCTTTGGGCCTAACCCGATAAAAGGCAGCTATCTTATTCAACAATCCAACTTCGTGGCCTGCCACCAAAGCGGGTTCCTTGAGAGATATGCTGTGCTTGACAGCTTGGTTGAAGGCGGCACGTTCCTATTGAACAGTCTATTCAGCGCTGAAGAAGTATGGGATCAACTCCCACGAATAGTTCAAGAGCAACTTATCGCCAAGAAAGTTAAGTTCTTCGTAATTGACGCTTATGACGTGGCAAAGAAGACGAAGATGGGTGTCCGTATTAACACCATCATGCAGGTTTGCTTCTTCGCCCTCAGCAACGTCATTCCGGTGGATGAAGCGATTAGCCATATTAAAGCTGCGATCCAAAAGACATACGGTAAGCGCGGCGAAGCGGTTGTTCAGCAGAACTGCGACGCGGTAGACCAGTCACTGGCTCACTTGCAAGAAGTCAAAGTGCCGACAACCGTCACAAGCACTTTCGAGCTTCCGCCGGTTGTCCCTGCTGGCGCTCCTGATTATGTAAAGAACGTTCTCGGTGAGATGATTGCGATGCGCGGCGAAGGTTTGCCGGTCAGCATGCTTTCCGCCGACGGCACCTTCCCCACTGCCACCACCCAGTGGGAAAAACGAAATATCGCTCAGGACGCGCCCGTTTGGGAATCCGATCTTTGTATTCAATGCGGAAAGTGCGTCCTAGTCTGCCCGCATGCCGTTATTCGATCAAAAGTCTACGACCCTAAACTGCTTGATGCTTCTCCTGAGATGTTCAAGTCCACTGATGCAAAGTGGAAAGAACTTCCTGGACAAAAGTTCACCATTCAGATTTCGGTTGAAGACTGCACGGGATGCGCGGTGTGCGTTGAAGTCTGCCCTGGCAAGGACAAGACCAATATCGGCCGTAAAGCCCTTAACATGACGCCACAGCTCCCTATACGCAATACAGAATCTAAGAACTGGGAGTTCTTCCTTGACTTGCCAGAAACATCGCGAACGAGCGATGTTAAGTTCAACTCGATTAAGAACGTCCAGCTTCTGCGGCCACTCTTTGAGTTCTCAGGAGCCTGCGCTGGATGCGGCGAGACCCCCTATGTCAAGCTGCTCAGTCAGCTATTTGGCGAACGATCCGTTATTGCCAACGCCACAGGCTGTTCCAGTATCTACGGAGGCAACTTGCCAACCACGCCTTGGGCAAAGAACAAAGAGGGACGCGGTCCAGCTTGGAGCAACTCGCTCTTTGAAGATAACGCCGAATTCGGTCTTGGTTTCCGCTTGACCATCAACCAACAAGTCGCCTATGCGCGAAATCTGGTTGCTGACCTCACGGAAATCATTGGTGCCGACCTAACTGTTGCATTACTCGATACCGATCAATCGAATGAGGTAGGAATTGAAGCCCAAAGAGCGAACGTCGAAACGCTGAAGATGAAGTTGGTCAAATTCAACGAGCCTAAGGCGAAAACTCTGATGAGCTTGGCTGATGTATTGGTCAAGAAGAATGTCTGGATTATGGGCGGCGATGGTTGGGCCTACGACATCGGCTACGGCGGTCTCGACCATGTACTGTCCACCGGCCACAATGTGAACCTGTTGGTGCTCGATACCGAAGTCTACTCGAATACGGGTGGCCAGGCATCGAAGTCAACTCAGCGCGGCGCTGTTGCCAAATTCGCTGCGGCAGGCAAACCTGCTCCTAAGAAAGACCTTGGCCGAATGGCAATGGCCTATGGCAACGTCTACGTCGCCCAAATTGCGATGGGAGCAAACGACGCACAGACAGTTAAGGCGTTTATAGAAGCTGAGTCTTATGAAGGACCCTCATTGATTATCGCCTACAGTCACTGTATCGCTCATGGCATCGATATGACGAAGGGTTTGAACCAGCAAAAGATGGCCGTTGATAGCGGTTATTGGCCGATGTATCGGTTCGATCCACGACTTGCTGATGCAGGAAAGAACCCATTCCAACTCGATAGCCGCGAGCCTACTCTTCCGCTGAAAGATTATATCTACTCGGAGAATAGGTTCCGTATGCTCATACAGAGTGACCCCGGCGGAGCCGAAAAACTTCTGCATGAAGCCGAGAAGGATGTCATACGAAGATGGCGATTGTACAAGCATATGTCCACCTTCTACGCAGAGGATGCTGAAACAACAGGCAACGGCAGCGCACCCGTAAACGTGGGCGCAAAAGCCGGGGCAGAATAAGGAGATTAGTAAGATGGATTTAACTACCACCTATCTGGGCATGACCCTTAAGAACCCGATCGTGCCAGGCGCATCGCCACTCTCGAAGAGCCTCGATGGCATTCGACGAATGGAAGATGCAGGCGCAGGCGCTGTTGTGATGTACTCCTTGTTTGAGGAGCAAATCGACGCCGAGAGTAAGCAGCTGGATCATTATCTAAGCTACGGCACAGATACTTACAGCGAAGCGCTGAGCTATTTCCCTGAACTGGATAACTATAATATCGGCCCAGATGAGTATCTGAAGCTGATCAGTGATGCTAAGAAGGCGACGAAAATACCTATTATCGGCAGTCTCAATGGCCTCTCTAAAGGCGGCTGGACTAATTTCGCCAAACAAATCGAGCAAGCCGGCGCAGATGCTCTTGAACTAAACGTCTATTACGTCCCAACCGATCCTGCCATCACCGGCCAGGAAATCGATCAGATGTATGTCGACACTTTGATGCAAGTCAGCCAAAGCGTCTCTATTCCAGTGGCCATTAAAGTCGGCCCTCAGTTCAGTTCAACTGCTTATATGGCAAAGAGACTGTCCGAAAGCGGCGCTAAAGGCCTGGTTATGTTCAACCGCTTCTATCAGCCTGATTTTAATCTGGAAACGATGGAAGTTGAGCCGACCCTCGTGTTGAGCAATTCAAACGATATGCGCCTGCCGTTAAGATGGATTGCCATTCTCCATGGTCGGGTCGAAGTTGATTTTGCAATATCAAGCGGAGTTCATACTCACCTTGATGTTCTCAAGGCTCTTATGGCCGGAGCGAATGTTACACAAGTGGTGTCTGAGCTGCTTCATGGCGGAGTCGGTCGTATCGGAGAAATTCTTAAAGACATGACCGCTTGGATGGAAGCGAACGAATATTCTTCCGTTCAACAGATGCGCGGCAGCATGAGCCAAAAGAATATCGCTGAACCGGCTGCCTTCGAACGAGCCAATTATATGAAGGTCCTGACTTCTATCAGCCAGGACCCGACAGGAAAGTTTGTCTAAACTGAAGTACCAATCCGGCTGGCTTCGGCTGGCCGGAAAAGTTCTTCTTAGACATTCCCTTCTGAAGTTGATTGAGTTTGGTTTTTTTGTGTTCATGATTGTGAAATATGTCACTAATATCAGGCGAATACTTTCAGCTTCCGAAGTTACAATCGGGATAGGAACGAACAGCTTTGTTTATACCGGCTCATAAATGGGTCGATGAGTTTATTATATAGTTAGGAGGTAGCAATCATATGATAACGGATTTGGTTAAGCCTTCCCCGCCCTCCGATGATAAGAGATGGCGGATTGTGGACGCAACAATGCGGCGTCATGGTAATAAATCCCATGCGCTCATTGAAACTCTTCACACAATTCAAGAGGCATTCGGTTTTCTAGATGACGATTCACTTCGTTACGCAGCAGCCTCTCTGCGATTGCCCCTGAGCAAAGTCTATGGGGTGGCAACGTTCTATCACTTCTTTACACTGAAACCACAGGGTGAACATACGTGCGTGGTCTGTACCGGAACCGCCTGCTACATTAAAGGCGCAGGTCATATCCTTGATGCCATTAAAGAAATGGCAGGAATCGAACCGGGTGAGACCACTCTTGATAATAGACTATCCCTCATAACGGCACGATGTCTGGGCGCTTGCGGGTTAGCTCCGGCAGTCGTGCTCGATGGCGAAGTCAGCGGTAAGCAGACACCTGCTGAAGTAATTGAAAAGATTCGGGGGTGGCTTCAATAATGCCTCATGAAGAACTAAGACAAATCGCCGAGACTGAAAACGAGGCGAAAAAGCAATTTAAATATGAAATCCGTGTGTGCGTAGCCGCCGGATGTCTATCCACTCATAGTGGTGAAGTTAAAACCGCTCTAGAAGAAGCTATTAAAGCGAAGGGTTTGGAGAATACTTGCAAAGTAAAAGGCGTTGGCTGCCTTGGCCTCTGTACTGCCGGTCCTTTGCTTGCGGTTATGCCCACTGGAACTCTCTATGAAGCTGTTAAACCTGAAGATGCCGCTGATATCATTGCCAGCTTGGATACTAAGCCGGTCGAGCGTATTAAGGGTGATTATCAACTTCCCTTCTTCACCCGTCAGCAGAAGATCGTCCTCGAAAACTGCGGTGTCATTGACCCCGAACGCATCGAGGAGTATATCGCTGCCGATGGTTATTCCGGGCTTAATAAAGCTATCAATGATATGACACATGCCGAAGTCGTCGAACAAGTCACGAAGAGTGGCATTCGAGGACGAGGCGGCGCAGGTTTCCCCACCGGTCTAAAGTGGGGTATGGTCGCCAAAGCTAACGGAAATCAAAAATATGTTGTCTGCAACGCTGATGAAGGCGACCCAGGCGCATTTATGGATCGAAGCGTTCTTGAGAGCGACCCACACAGGGTGCTCGAAGGAATGGCCATCGCTGCTTATGCGGTCGGCGCAACTCAGGGCTTCCTTTACGTGCGAGCTGAATACCCGCTTGCAGTTAAACGATTGAAGACGGCCATCCGTCAGGCGGAGAAGCTGGGCTTTATGGGCAACAACATTTGCGGCTCAACTTTCAACTTTAATGTCGATATTCGACTTGGAGCCGGCGCGTTTGTCTGCGGTGAAGAAACTGCTTTGCTTGCCTCTATCGAAGGCAATCGAGGTGTGCCAAGACCCAGACCTCCATTCCCTGCCAACTCCGGTCTCTGGGGTTGCCCAACGCTCATTAACAATGTTGAAACCTTCGCGAACATTGCTCCCATTCTCAGAAATGGCGGCGAGTGGTTTGCAAGTATCGGCACTGAAAAGAGCAAAGGCACTAAGGTCTTCGCACTCGCCGGCCGAGTTAAGAATACCGGCCTTATCGAAGTTCCGATGGGAATGACGATGCGCGAGATTATCTTCGACATCGGCGGAGGCATCCCTGACGGCAAGAAGTATAAAGCTGTTCAAACCGGTGGCCCTTCAGGCGGATGTATTCCTGAAGAGCACCTCGATATGCCTGTGGATTATGAATCGCTGGCATCCGTAGGTTCTATCATGGGTTCAGGCGGCATGATCGTAATGGACGAAACTTCCTGCATGGTTGACGTCGCTCGCTACTTTATGGACTTCTGCATGAGTGAATCTTGCGGCAAGTGTGTTCCCTGCCGTGTCGGCACTGCGCAGATGTACCAGATATTAACTCGGATCACCGATGGCTCTGCTACGATGGATGATCTCGACTTGCTTCAGGAACTCGGCGATATGGTTCGCAACACCAGCCTCTGTGGTCTTGGTATGACCTCGCCAAACCCTGTAACCAGTACACTCCGGTATTTTAAAGATGAATATCTAGCGCATATCATTGATAAGCGCTGTCCTGCCGGAGTCTGCAAAATTCACGCTCCAGCGGAGGTGCATTAATGAGCGAAGTTAAAACGCTTAAAATAGACGGCAAAGATGTGAGCGGCCGTGGCGACCAAACTATTCTTGATGTTGCAAGAGACCATGGAATTGAAATCCCCACTCTGTGCAACCTTTCAGGGCTGATGCCTACAGGCGCTTGCCGCATGTGCGTGGTGGAGTTGAAGAGTACACCGAAACTTCTCCCGTCCTGCGTTACACGCGTTGAAGAAGGTATGGAAGTCACGACCAATTCGGAGCGGCTGCTTAAGTACCGCAAAATGATCTTGGAGTTCATGTTCTCTGAGCGAAATCATGTTTGCTCGGTTTGCGTCTCCAACGGGGGCTGTGAATTGCAGAGCCTTGCTATGAACTTAGGTATGGACCATCTGCATATTCCTTATCTTTATCCCCGTCTACCTGTCGATGCTTCGCACTCCAAGTTTGTCCTTGACCATAACAGGTGCATCCTCTGTGCTCGCTGCGTTCGTGTATGCGATTCCATAGAAGGCGCTCATACCAAGGACATCATGGGACGCGGCATCAAGGCCCGAATCATCAACGATCTCAGTGAAGCATGGGGCGATTCAGATAGCTGCACTAGTTGCGGCAAATGCGTGAATGTCTGTCCCACCGGCGCGCTGTCCGAAAAGGGGATGTCCGCTGGGGAAATGAGAAAGCGTAAACAATTCCTGCCCTACCTGACCCTTATGCGGAGGAACGAAAATGAGTAAACCACGGATTGCTACTCTCTGGTTAGATGGGTGCTCCGGATGTCATATGTCATTGCTGGATATGGACGAGCGAATTATCGCTTTAGCCGGCAAGATTGAGCTGGTCTATGGCCCTCTCGTGGATATTAAAGAGTTCCCCGAAGGCGTAGATGTGGCAGTAGTCGAAGGCGCTGTTTCAAGCGTTGAGGATGAGCACAAGATACGCATCGTTCGAGAACGAAGCAAGTTTTTGATCGCTCTCGGCGACTGCGCTGTAACCGCAAACGTTCCAGGTATGCGCAATTACTATACATGTGAAGCTGTGTTGGATCGCGCCTATTATGAGAATGCGACCATCCAAGCGCAAACACCTAATGTCGGCATTCCTGCGTTGCTACCCAAAGCGCTACCACTTCACGAGTTCGTCAAGGTGGATCTTTTCGTTCCTGGTTGTCCACCACAAGCGGATGCTATTTACTATGTCCTTTCTGAATTAGTCGAAGGGCGAATACCCGATCTAGCCGGTAAAACCCGGTTCGGGATTTAGGAGGAACTTATGTCCAGAACTATAACAATTGATCCCGTCACTCGCGTTGAGGGGCACGCTAAAATCACCATTCAATTGGATGATGCCGGCAATGTGGCGGATGCGTTCCTCCACGTTACTCAGATCCGAGGTTTTGAGAAGTTTATCGAGGGACGGCCATTTACTGAAATGCCGGCGATCACCGCCCGCATTTGCGGTATCTGCCCCGTAAGCCACTTATTGGCTTCGGCAAAAGCCTGCGATGCGCTTTTAGCGGTTAAAATCCCTGAAACAGGCGCTAACCTTCGCAAGCTGATGAACTTCGCACAGTACGTTCAATCGCACGCGCTGAGTTTCTTCCACTTGACTTCGCCCGACTTGCTAATTGGCATGGATGGCGATCCGGCAATCCGCAACGTCTTAGGCGTTGCGGGTCAATATCCTGAACTGGCGACCTACGGAATTAAACTCCGACAGTTCGGCCAGCAGGTTATCGAAATGCTAGGCGCCAAGCGCGTTCACCCTGCATGGATCGTTCCCGGCGGTGTCAATGCTCCGCTCTCAGAGGAAAATCGTGAGAAGATACTTGCGATGATCCCCGATGCCATGAAGATGATTTTGGCATCTATGGATTGGTATAAAGGCGCTTTCGAGGCATATCGTGAAGAAATCCGAACCTTCGGCAACTTCCCGACCATGTTCATGGGACTCGTTACCAAAAGTGACCAACCCGATCAAAACGCATTGCTTGAGCACTATGACGGCGTTCTTCGCTTTACTGACTCAGTCGGTAATGTGGTTGCCGATCAAGTTGATCCCACCCGTTATTTCGATTATATCGGCGAAGCAGTTGAACCCTACAGCTATCTCAAGATGCCTTACTTTAAGTCGCTTGGCTATCCGGAAGGCATCTATCGCGTAGGACCGCTTGCTCGATTGAATGTTATTGATCGCGCCGGCACACCCAAAGCTGATCAAGAATGGGCCGAATATCGCGCTTTGCGACGTGGAGCCATCCTTAGCTCGTTCCATTATCATTACGCTCGACTAGTTGAAATTCTCTACTCTATCGAGCGAATGGAGCAATTACTTTCCAACCCCAACATTCTCGATACCCATGTTCGCGCTCATGCTGAGCCGAATGCTTATGAGGGTGTTGGCGTTATCGAAGCCCCGCGTGGAACACTTATTCACCATTACAAGATTGACGATAATGGCCTGATGACCTGGGCTAATCTGATCGTTGCCAGCGGTAATAACAACCTGGCGATGAACCAGGCGGTCAAGCAGGTTGCCAAGCATTACGTCAAGGGGAATGAACTAACGGAAGGCATGCTTAACAGGGTTGAAGCGGTAGTCCGCTGCTATGACCCATGC
>JBAXQP010000075.1 GCA_037131655.1 bacterium
TCACAGATTGTTAGCCACTTTGCTTCTACCCCCGATCATATCGTGCCCGAAAGTCGGGAGATACTAGCTTCGCCGATAAAGCTTCTAGTCGAGACGGCTGATGGGGTTTTAGATTGGGTTAGCGAAAAGCCGGTAATCACCCAACCTGCCCCTGGTGCAGTTACTTGGGAGAGCCATAGTCAAGCAGGTTCGTTAGGTTTATTCTGCTCGGCTAAGATGGAGATGGATGGGTATTTAATCTATCGCCTCGTTCTCAAGGCTGAAATAGAAACAGTGGTGCAAGATATTCGCCTTGAAATTCCCTATGTGGACGATGTAGCCAAGTTTATGGTCGGTATGAAGCATAAAGGGGGATTGAGGCCGGATAAGTGGCAGTGGGAATGGGATGAGAACTCCCCTGCCCATCAATATTGGGTTGGCAATACCAATGCAGGACTTTATTGCAAGCTGAAGCATTCATTCGACGCATGGGATCTCCATAACCTTAAGGAAAGCGGTTTTCCGTCGGGTTGGTATAACGAGGGCAAAGGGGGGTGCTTATTTGGGACTGACAAATCAGGTGCATACTCATCCTGTGCATATACCGGTCAGCGTGTCTTGAAGGCGGGCGAAGAGCTTGAACTGAGGTTTTCTTTACTAGTTACTCCTGTCAAACCTCTCGATTATGCCCGTTTTGATCAGCGTTACTATCATTGGGCTGAGGATATCGTTTCTGTTGATGAGTGCCTTGATTCGGGGGCGACAGTAATAAATATTCATCACGGCAATCTGCTGAACCCCAATATCAACTACCCGTTCAACCATACCGACAAGCTGAAGGCCTACCTTGACGAGGCCCATGCGAAGGGCGCTAAGGTCAAGGTCTACTACACTGTGCGCGAACTTACCAACTGGGTCAAGGAAATTTGGGCGCTTAAAAGCCTTAATAACGAGATTTACACCGATGGTATCCGAGGCGGGCATAGTTGGTTATATGAGCACTTTGTTGATGGATACCAGAGAGCCTGGCACATGTATCTCCCTGATGGCCTTTGGGATGCGGCATTACTCACCAACGGTCTCTCCCGCTGGCACAACTATTACCTAGAAGGTCTTTCCTGGCTGATTAAGAATGTAGGAATCGATGGAATCTATCTCGATGGCATCGGCTATGACCGCGAGATCATGAAACGCGTGCGCAAGGTGATGGATCAGGCCAAGCCAGGGTGCCTAATTGACTTCCATAGCGGCGACCCCTTCCAGGAACAATACGGCTTGCTAAATGCTACCGCTGTTTATGCTGAGCATTTTCCATACATCAATACCCTCTGGTTCGGCGAGGGTTTTCTGCCTACGTATCCTCTCGACTTCTGGATGGTCGAGATGTCCGGTATTCCTTTTGGTTTGTTTGGAGAGATGCTTCAATACGGCGGCAACCTTCACCGGGGAATGCTATTCGGAATGCCCAACCGCATGTATCAAGAGACAGATGCTAGCCACATCTGGAAATTCTGGGATCTCTTCGGCATTCGCAACTCCAAGATGTATGGCTACTGGGACAGCGCATGCCCAGTCAAGACCAACCACTCCGATGTCCCTTGCACCATTTATCAAAAAGAAGGCAAAACGCTTATCTGCCTTGCAAGCTGGGCTGAAGACAAAGTGGAAGTAAAACTAACAATAGATTGGCAAACGCTGGGTTTGGATGAATCTAATTCCACCCTAACCGCTTATCCTATTACCAACCTACAAGATGCTGCCACTTTCAAAACAGATAGTCCAATTCCAATCGAACCGCAGCGTGGTTGGCTATTAATTTTAGAGAAATCGTAAGGCTTATTTTCGCAAAATTCATTATAATCATCCCGCCTTTGAACCGATAATTCAAGTGATGGTTAATGGTTCAAGGAGAGAAGCGAGATGAGCGCCGTTATTATCGCCTTCCCAAATGCAGTAACTGATATTGAGTTCAATCGATCACACGATAACGCTAGTACGGTATCTATTGATGATCTTATAGAGGTTGTCGCGAGTCAAAGCACTTTGCCTAATACGGATGTCGCTGCCTCCGTAATGGGCTTTATCGAGCAGTTACAAACAGAGGTTAATAAGGGAAAGACCGTTAGCTTTGACGGACTTGAGATATCTTGTGCATCTGTTCCAAATAGCGCTGTTAAAATTCAGGTTACCAAGAAAACGGCCCAACATACCAACATCGCCCCTTATCAGACGAACAAAGAATGGAAAGCTACCCTCTTACAAGCAATTAATCTTCTTTATCTGCCAGGGATTAAATGCTAATTTAATATAAGCGCCTCATTTTCAACTCTGATGCGAAAGATGAGGATGTATTTTTTATCTGCTTTAACGACATTTGGGCAATATATGTTACCGATTTTACTTCAAACTCCATCTCTCTATGCTTCACTTGCTGAAAATGCTGCTTAGTTTCATTTCGCTAAATAAATTAAGCAGGCCTTACCCTTGTAAAGTCTGCTTAATTTATATCTGATGTTATAGATGTAAATAGTAGATGGATGATCCGGAGGGATCAGCAATGGACAGCGCTAATTTTGCCTCGGTGACACGTTATAATTTCGTTCTTATCCGGGCACATGCCAGCGGATCATCCATCTACTATTATCGGTTTATTTCACAGACATTTTGATAACACAATTGTCCCTAAGAATAATCCACACGGTCATTAGTACTTGACTTATAATGAGCCAACTTCTATAATGTAGATATCCATAGGGAAGCATAATTGAGCATTGACCCTGATGTCGTAGGCGTTCGTATTCTTATGATTATTGTTGAAGGGGATGCAGTTATTCAGGTGCCCCATCGGGAGGATCTATTGCACCGCATTTCGAAACTTGACTTTCTCAAAAATGAATCCTTCAAACGGTCCCAAATAGGGCTTTCTCTTGTCATCGTTTTAGCTTTTGGTACCGCTTTTTTAGCTTATGGAGTGGCATACAATGAGTCGGATACCCGAGGGGTTACTGCTGTTGCTTACTCACCAGATGGCAAACTGTTGGCAACTGTCAATGGAAGCATCAATATTATTCAGACTTCAGATGGCAATGTTCTAAAAACCCTCCCCGTTAAAAATGTAATAAGCATTGCCTTTTCAAACGATGGCCATACATTAGCTGCCGGAATACGAAATTCGAGCAAGAACATCAAGTTGTTGGATGTTGACAGCGGAAGACTGATTAATACCTTTGAATGCGCCTCATCAGATGTTTCAACCATTGCATTTGCTCCGAACGGACTTTCATTAGCCACAGGAAGTAGTGATGGGACAACCCGTTTATGGCGTATACCTAGCGGCGAACTTGTGAACGCCAATAAAATCTGCTGCCCTGTCAACGGGATAACATTTGCGCCCAATGGAAAAAAGTTTGCTACATGCAGTGGAAACTCAAATCACTCCGGCGAGGTTCGCTTCTGGAACACTTCAAACGGGCGGCTAATGAGGTCGCTTATCGGCCACAACCGATGCATACTTTCTCTCGCCTTTTCGCCTGATGGCAATGTGATTGCGAGCGGTGGTCTAGATGAAGTTGTAAACCTATGGCGGATTAACGATCTCAAGCTATTAGCATCCATGAAAACAGTATGCGCCGTTAAGTCAATTGCATTCTCTCCGAATGGCCAACAACTAGCTATCGGAGGCGGGAAAAAGAGCGAAGGTTTCATTCAGTTATGGTCAGTCCCAAATGGCAACTTACTTCGAAGCGAAATAGTGGATTCGAGGACAATAAAATGGGTTGGTTATTCTCCTAAAGGAGAATCATTAGTATCAGCTTCAGAAGATGCCCCTTCCTCTACTGATAATACTCGCCATCCTTTAGCTATTTGGCGTGTATCTGATTGGAAATTAGTTAAATCTTATGGTTTTTAATTTTATACAGCACTAGCTAGCCGATTGCTGTATAAATAGTCCGCTACCTTATTATTTCCCCGTACCATTCAACAGATCGGTAATATCTTCATGAGACCATCTTATGGGAGTTAGGCCAAGATTATCTTCAGCTCTAGGATCAGCTCCTTTAGAAATAAGCATCTCAACTGCTTCACGCATTCCACGTCTGGCAGCTAGATGAAGAGGTGTTGTTCCTAAGTGATCGATTGCGCCGACATCGGCGCCCTTTTCTAATAATAATACTGCGGCTTCGATATTGCCGTTTAGCATGGATATGTGTAAAGGAGTGTATCCGAAAACGTTCTCAGCGTTGACATCTGCGCCGTGGTTGATAAGTTTTCGCACTCGTTCGTTTTCAACTGATAGCACAGCCCAATGAAGTGGAGTCATCCCCTCAGATTGTTCGGGATCTAGGCCTTTGCGTCCGGGTGTTCTCATATTCTTACCTTTTAACATTCCAAAAGCGGCGTTAGAAGAAGAATAAGTCGCGCCGCCTTCAATAACATCAATACCAGCATCAATTTTCTCAGGCAACTCTACTATGCTCCTTCTACTAATATATTTCGATTACCGACACCAATCTAGCCACTATCATGTTGGAATAATTTACTTACAAGTTTCTATACGTTAAATATCGTCCTTCTAAGCGTACGTCTATATAGTATTTTTCAACTAATTATCATTCTTATCAAGTTATCTCAAAGAACTCAAGCTTTGCAGCGCTGATTCCTACACAAGCGAAGCCTTTTTGCGGTACTCTTTTTAGTTACAAATTGATAATCGGTATGATGCAAGGAGCGGGAATATGAACGATGGAATAATACTTTCTGTTTTTACAAAGCCGTGGACAATGCCCCTGCCCGAACTAGGTAAGTTCGTGAGCGACATTGGTTTTGGCGGCATCGAACTGCCGGTACGTCCTGACTATCAGGTTGAACCTGATAATGTCGTAAAGGGTCTATCGGAAGCCGCTAAAGTACTTGGCGACTTTGGGGTTAAAATAACAAGTATCGCCGGCGAGCAGACCGAAGCTATGATGGAAGGCTGCGCGAATGCGGGAGTGCCTGTTATTCGAATTTGTGTCGGCGTTGGCCCCGATGGTTATATGGCAACGGAGAAGAGACTTCAAAACGAATTCGATGCCTTAGTTCCTAAACTTGCTCAGTGGGGTGTGACCCTTGGAGTTCAAAACCACAGCGGTAACTCTGTATGCAACGCGATGGGTTTACGCCACTTGATTGAGAAATACGATCCAAAACAAATTGCAGCCATCTGGTGCGCTGGTCATAATGCGCTAAAAGGTGAAGACCCCGAGATAGCCATCGATATTGTTTGGGACATGCTCAGTATGGTATTTCTAAAGAATGCCATTTACGTTCGCGAAAATGGACCGGAAGCTGAAGTAGCAGAATATTATTCTTTCTGGACTTCCGGCCGACAGGGTCTCTCGAATTGGCCAAAAATAATTGCTGAGCTTAAAAGACGCAACTATAAAGGATGCATAAACCTCAACGCCGAATACTCGGACGACAAGTCAGTTGTTCGTTTGGTTAAAGAAGATATTGCCTTCGTAAAAGAACTCTTATGTCAGTAATGCAAGCACATCTTATAAAGGAAATCGCAATATGAGTACTGAAATCACTAAATCAATCGGGGCTAAAGATAAACAAATTCTTCGAGATTTGGCGAAACAGGTTGCGGAAATTGCAGCGCAACCTGTTCAGAAAGAACGCATCAAGAATTGGACAGCGTTAAACTCCCTCAAACCAAATCGTCCGATGGTCTTTGCCGATCCACAGAATGGTTGGGGGGAATTAACCCCGACCAATCCATGCCAATGTGAACACCCAAGTGTTAGTCATTGGGAATGGAATCTAAGAGCGTCTTTGATTCGCAATCAACTCATCAAAGATGACGCCCCTATAATTAACATCCTTGATGTTAATTGGGATATTAAAATAACTGGCTTTGGGTTAGCAGAAACTCAACACCGAACAGGTTTTGAGGGTGGATCTTATCGTTGGGAAGCACCTATAAAAACTGCCGACGATATGAAGAAACTCACCTTTCAAGAATTCGATGTCGATCGTGAAAGCACTGAGGCAACTTATTGCCTTGCGCAGGAGATATTCGGAGATATTCTCAACGTTCGCAAGGTTGGTGTGAATTTCTTCCGCTTTGGATTGACCCGAGTACTCATTCACCTTCGCGGCCTTGACCAGATGATGATTGACATGTACGAAGAACCCGAACTGCTTCATGACCTGATGGCTTTTCTTCGGGATAACCACACTCATTTCATGGACTTCTGCGAACGTGAAAATGTTCTCAGCCTCAATAACGGCCCCGAAATGATCAATGGCTCAGGCGGCAATGCAGTCAACACTGACCTTCCTGCCTCCGATTTCAATGGCACTGTTCGCTTAAAAGATATGTTCTGCTGGGGCGAATCGCAAGAAACCGTCGGCGTAGGCCCGAAGCAATTCGATGAGTTCGTTCTCGCCTATCAGCTTCCGCTAATGAAGCGTTTCGGCCTGGTAGATTACGGCTGTTGTGAGCCAGTTGATAACAAGATTGACTTGATAATAGCGAAGGTTCCCCAGCTTCGTTGGGTTTCGGTCTCCCCATGGGCAAATCGCGAAATGCTAGCACAGAAGATTGGCAACAAGTTTGTTTATGTTTACAAACCAAACCCCTCGCGCATCTGCTCCCCAACACCGGATTGGAAAGCGGCCGAAGAAGAAGTACGAGAAACACTGCGCATCGCCAAAGGATGCAACGTATCCCTCATCATGAAAGACACGTCAACCTTCCACCACCAACCCGACCGCATCACTCGCTGGTCGGATATGGCAAGAAGGATTTGCGAGGAAAGTGTTTAAAAACTTTGTAGGTAATGCTGATTTCCCTAACCCCCAAGCCTCTTTCCAATGAGGAATAAAAGGGATCAAAGGATCATTCAGTATCTAAGGCGTGGAATCTGCATGGTTGTTTTGGAAGGGTTGCTTCGGCACAAGCATCCTCGCAAAGACACGGAAAGAGAAAGACACTGGCGCTATGTGCTGAAAGCTGATGGGTGATAGCTGATAGCTATCACATTTGGAGGTTTGATATGCGTATTGCATTAGGGGCTGACCATGCTGGGTTTATTTTAAAAGAATATATCAAAGACCGAATACCTTCTTTGGGGCATGAGGTTATAGATATGGGTACGCATAGCGTAGAGTCGGTGGATTATCCGGATTATGCGCTTGCGGTCTGCACTGCTATCAATGAAAAGCAAGCCGATTTAGGAATCCTTTTTTGTGGCGCTGGGATTGGAATGAATATATCAGCTAATAAGAGACATGGAATCCGAGCAGCAACCTGTTCAGAATGCTATTCGGCACATATCTGCCGTGAACATAATAATGCAAACGTTTTATGCCTTGGAGAGCGCGTCACAGGTGTCGAATTGGCATGGGAAATTGCAAAAAGTTTTCTAGAATCAACCTATAGTTCGGAAGAAAGACACCAAAGACGCGTAGACAAGATAACTGCCTTAGAACAATATTGAATGAGAAGGTGAGCAATGAATTACTCAGTGAAACTGGAGCTTGGAAGCTACAAGGATCAAGTTCAATCGGCAGTTGATATTCTACAAAAACGAGAAGCGGCGCGCAAGATTTGGCTGCAAGACCCGACCCTTTGGAAATCAGATGAGGAGTCTGTCAAGTCGATTTCCAATCGGCTAGGTTGGCTTAATCTGGGAGCAGTAATGAAGAACCGCCTCCCCGAGCTTATCGAATTCGCGCAAGAGATAAAAGGGGAAGGTTTCACCGATGTGCTGCTGCTCGGCATGGGCGGTTCTAGCTTGTGTCCTGAAGTGCTTACCAGAACCTTTGGCAGCGCGCCTGGTTTTCCTAAGCTCCATGTCCTCGACAGCACAGTTCCAGCGCAAGTTACTGATTTCGAAAGTCGCGTCGACCTTGCTCATACTTTAGTAGTCGTCCCCTGCAAATCAGGCGGTACTGTTGAACCTAACTCCCTAATGAGCTACTTCTACGAAAAGATTAAAGATATCAAAGGCGATCAGGTCGGTAATAGCTTTGTCGCAATCACTGACCCCGGCACTTCGATGGTGGATACTGCTCAAGCAAATGGATTTCGACGTGTTTTCCTAACCCCGCCTGAAGTTGGCGGGCGATTTTCTGCTTTTACTTATTTCGGGATGCTGCCAGGCGCTCTTATTGGGGCGCGTATTGGAGCTTTGCTCGAAAACGGCGGCGAAATGGCAACTTTATGCTCGGAATCAAGAATAGATAACAACAATTTAGGCATTAAATTAGGTGCTGCTATTGGGGCGCTGGCATTAGAGGGATTAGATAAACTCACTTTCATCACTTCTCCAGGAATAGAGAGCTTCGGCGATTGGGTAGAACAGTTGATTGCCGAAAGCACCGGCAAAGAAGGAAAAGGCATTCTCCCCGTAGTCGGCGAACCTCTAGGTGAACCGGACGACTATGGCCAAGATAGAGTGTTTGTCTATCTCAAGCTGAAAGAGGCTAAGGCCGAAGCCCTTGAAGCCAAACTTAAAGTCTTATTAGAAGCCGGCTATCCCCTTATTACGTGTGAGCTAGAGGACACTCTTGATCTCGGCGCTCAGTTCTTCTTATGGGAATTCGCAACATCGATGGCGGGAGTTGTTCTTGACATTAATCCTTTCAGCGAACCAAATGTAAAAGAAAGCAAGGATATCACGCTAAGCCTCATCAAGAAGTACCAATCAACCGGCAATGCGCCGGAAGCGCCCGCTGGAACAATAGATACCGATTGGCCGGTTGAAGATATTTATCAAGCTTTGACAACTTTAATGGCAAAGGTAAACCCTGGCGATTATATCGCGCTTAATGCGTTCATCGAACACACAGAGGAAACGGAGGAGAAACTGCAATCAATTCGAGCCAAATTGATGAAAGCCCTCAAAGTGGCTACAACACTCGGCTATGGGCCGCGTTTCCTGCACTCAACAGGGCAATATCATAAGGGTGGACCTAATAAAGGTTTGTTTATTGAGTTTTTTGCTAAAGACCTTGAACCACTGCCTATTCCTGGCCAAGAATTCAGCTTTTGTATCTTGAAACAGGCACAAGCATTGGGCGACTTTGAGACGCTTCGAAAACATAACCGTCGGGCAATGCTGGTTAATCTTAAGTCAGATGTAATTGGTGGACTACAAAAACTTGTCGATGCAGCGATAACTATTAAATAAAAAGGGAATTTATAATATGCCTACAGATAGTCGGGTCAAGATTGCGCCTTCAATCCTAGCCGCAGATTTTGCTCGTCTTGGAGAGCAAATAACCCAAGCTGAAGAGGCGGGGGCGGATCGCATCCACATCGACGTTATGGACGGTGTGTTTGTACCCAACATCAGCATTGGTATACCAATCGTTCAATCAGTCCGTCGTATAACTCGCCTTCCGCTTGAAACTCACTTAATGATTGTTCATCCTGAAAATTTTATCGATGAGTTTATTGAAGCTGGCTCGGATACTATTATTTTCCATCAAGAAGCCACCCCCCATCTCCATCGAAGCGCTCAGACAATCAGAGCGTTAGGAAAAAAAGTCGGTATATCAATCAACCCCGGAACTCCTACCAACACACTCGATGAGATACTTGAGTATGTGGATTTGATACTATTGATGACGGTTAACCCCGGCTTTGGCGGCCAAATGTTCATCCCTAGCATGCTTCTTAAGATTGAGAAGTTAAGACAGACGTTAGATGAGCGTGGTTTAGAGAACGTTGAGATAGAGGTTGATGGAGGGATCGATCACAAAACAGCCCCCTCCGTAGTTAAGGCCGGCGCCACCGCCCTTGTAGCCGGTTCTGCTGTCTTTTCAGACAAGTCCAGCATTGCTGCAAATATGCAACGTCTTCTTGCAGTGGTATAAAGACATTCAACTATTATTGAAAACCCCAGCGCGGAATACCGTGCTGGGGTTTTATACTCTTCACTATTAAAACTGGTCAGATGCCAAAACAGATAATGATTTTATTGCGTACGCTTACCGTTTACTTTGGTGGTAGATATTAGCGTCTTAGAGTACTTCCACAGCCAACCAGTTGCCCCCTTGACCCAAGTGTCTTCGGAAACATCATCAATTTCCAATTTATTTAATTTCTTAGTTCCGGGGTCAATTATAGTAAGAACAGCATGCGTTTTTGTTTTCAAGTTAGCAGTGCTGTCTTTTAAGCTAAGAGTCGAAATCGTTGTGGTGATACTGATTGACTTCGCAGTTTGGATAATTTGAGTAGCGACCTGTTTAGCGCTGCCCAAACCAATTATCTGACCGGACACGGAAATTCCAGTGAAGTTAGGGTCATAATACTCAAAAGCGCCAACGACATTCTTATTTCCCAACGCGGTATTCATTTTGGTGTATCGCTTCTGAATTTCACTCTTTACGTCAGTT
>JBAXQP010000076.1 GCA_037131655.1 bacterium
AATGCAGCTCAGTATAGTGAGGAGCAAAAATCTTTCGGAGTTGGCGCAACTATTGAGGAGCGTCAATCTCTAAAAGCCTTTCTAATGCTTCCCTGGAACCTGGCTGCGTATGTTCCCGAGGGGCAAATCACTCGCAACTATGGGTTCACCAATGTCGGCACACCTTTCGCTCAAATTGGCGCGCTTTGGTGCTTTTTATTATTGGCAATCCCCTTCCTTCGATTGCCAAAACCAACGGCATTTCTCCTGCTGGTAGTCGGGGGGATGACATTAGGTTGGTTTTTCTTAAGCCAGCAGTCACGTTATTTATTAATGATACTCCCTTTACTGGCATCGCTTTTTGGAATGATTGCAGCGCAAGAAAAGCCTTGGTTTAGATGGCTGGCCGGAATTCTAATCGCATTTCAGGCGCTGATCCTCTTGATGGGCTTCATCCCTTTCTTCACGACTAGACAGGCATTGGCCGTTATTGGAGGAATCACTCAGGAGGAATACTTAGAAGGTTCAGAGGGTGAGCTTATAGACGCATCACGCTTCATCAATGACAGACCTTTCACCAGTGACATGCTTCCCAACTCAAAGATACTACTTATCGATGAGGTGCGCGGATTTTATTTTGACCGTCCCTACGTTTGGGGCAACCCCGGTCATCATACGCTTATCCCCTATGACAGCTTCAAAAATGCGAAGGATTTGATCGATTTCTTAAAGAAAAACGGTTACACCGATGTACTAATTAACAAACAATGGGGCTCTGGTTTCCAAGGCGAACCCTGGCGGAAACTATTCAGTGAAGCTGAACAACAAAGCTATCTACGCCAGGAATACCAAGGCAGAAGCATCGCGATCTATCATATCGACCGATAAAAACCAAAACGGCGCTGCATTTGCAGCGCCGTTGGTTGCTCGAAACCAATTGGAGAGGTTATTGCTTCAAAGCGATATGTATGACCCCATTTGTTATGTCAACTAGCTGATAATTAGTCCTATTAAGCGCTCCCAAAACCGTCTCATTAACCGAAACCTCAAAATTCGCGATGATGACGTTAGGATTTTCAGTCAAGTTGTCAATCTGCACTGCTAACCCATAGTGAATGCTTATCTCTTGTAATACCTGCGTTAAGGTTCCGCTAAAGGAGCCTGATTTGGCTCCGGTCGGCGCTTCACTCGATGGAATTATGAACAAGGTTACTTGCTCAACTTCATCACGGCCATAGACAAACCAAATGACTGAGTTTTCAGTTGACGATAACGTCATCCCTAATGGAATATCGACCGAGCCATTGGCCCTGACGGTGCCGGATAAACTTGACTTCACCATATCGGAATTATACTTTGAGGCATTTTCAGTCACATAAGCAGCATATTTCAAAGGATCGGTGGCGGTCAAGCGAATAATATAGCCCAATGTCTGCCCAAATCGCCGTGTTTCGAGAACTGGCGAGTCGAATTTTGCAACTGGATTTGGCGCAGGTTCATTTCTAAAGATATTTGTTATGCTTGTTCTTATTATTTCACGCGGGCCCGATTTAACGTCGATGAAGAGATAGACGAAAAGGATAATCGCAGCCACGCCGACAAAGGCAAGGCCACGGTTAAAAAATAGCTGCCATGTTGGGGGACGATTGCGCTTTGAAGCCCATTCAAATGCATCCACTCTTGAAATAATGGTCTGATGCAAGTCGGCAGGTGGTTCGATAGCTTCAAATGTGCCAAGCAAATCCCACGCCCGAGCAAACTCAGTGTATTCATCGCGGCAACTAGCGCACTGCAGCAAATGCTGCTCCAAAGCAACTCGGAGCGGCTGACTAATGCTCCCCTCATGCAGAGCCGAAAATTGTTCTTGTGTACGTTCGCAGTTCATTGGATCAGTCCTTCTCGATACTGAATGCTGTGGAATTTCTCCCAGCTTCCCTTTTTTGACATACTTAGGTCTCAAATTGTTCCCTAAAACATGATAAATACTGTTTTAATGACAGTCTTGCTCGATTTAGCCGTGATTTTACCGTGCCCAACGGAAGCTCCATCGCTTCAGCAATTTCCTCATAGGATAACCCTTCCACGTGAAACATCAAAACCATCGCGCGTTGATAATCGGGTAAACGGTTGATGGCTTTTTGTAAGAGTTGTTCACGTTCATCACGATCAATTGCCGCATCAGGCCCAGGTAATGGATCAGCTATCTGAGGAGTGACTGAGCCTTCCTCGAGATCATGGATAGCATCGAGAGATTCGTGAGAGCGAAGGCGTTCGCGTTTGCGGATATCGAGGAAGACATTGGTGACAATTCGAAAGAGCCAGGTGGTGAAACTTGCATCTTGACGGAAAGTTTTGATGCTAGTGAAGACGCGTAAAAAAGCCTCGGCTACCACATCACCCGCATCATCACTGCTGCCGTTGCAAAGACGAAAAGCTAATTGATAGGCTTTTCGCTCGTATCGGCGCACCAACAGGTCAAACGCGGCCCGATCGCCTTTTTGGCAATACTCAATTAGAACCGAATCGTTACCGACCGTAGGATCGCTCATAAGGGCATAATAACCAAGCAGCGTGGTTCGATCAACATTTGATAGACGAACGAAGCAGCGATTTTATTCGGCAAGCGTCCTAGGACGCAATAAAGCGATTGCAGCTTCTTCTTCAGCCGTCAACGTCTGAATACCGGCACAATTCTTAAGCTCTTTCGCATAGACTCGGCCTTCAACTCTCCCATAGACCGTGCTGATCACAGTGCCATCCCCATTGCCGTCAAAAAGCGCCAAAGCGAAGCTCTGCTCCCCGCCAACATCCTCGAAGGCATTAAATCGAACGATGCTAACATTCTGCACACAGCGCTTCAAATTCGCCTCGACTTGTTTCATGTTTTCAAGCAGATCATGCACATCGTCTTCCATCTGCATCTTTGCGCGGAGCTGGTCGTATAAGACCACCTCTAAATTCTGGCCGCTAGTGCCTGTCATAAGAGTGCGCCACTTCTGAGTAAAGCGTCGCCAACGCCAGGCATAGATAACTAGCCAAACCGTGAGAACAAGACAAATAACCGAAAGAAATGTTGCTGGTCCCGAAAAATGCAAAAAGAATCGAACTATCTCATTAATGAAAGCCAACTTGCTCTAGGCTCCTTCCCAATCATTCAAAGCAAAGACGCCACCCATTAAGCGCCGTGCGTCTTCATCAAATTTCAAAACGTTCTCTATTATACCAGTCACTACCATTGGTCTCTGCAGGTTTTAACTCTTATTAAAAGGCGCTTCGAAGATAAATAATTCAGTCCCCCGCCAAATTAGGCAGGGGACTGATAGCTGAATGCTGAGAGCTGATAGCTTTACTTCACACCCATCAAATGCTTTGCGATGTAGAAGTTTAGTTCTTCGTAGTCGCGATTGGCTCGGAGTTCGGCGACTAGTTTACGATCGCAGGAGCGGACCTTTTCAACCAGCATCTCGAAGATGGCCTTGCTGTAGATAAGGTGCTTGCAGCATGTCTCATCGGACTGCGTTCGCAACGCTTTGACGTCCAAACCAACCATTTCACCATTTTGGCCAAACCCATATTGGTCGAGGACGAAAACTTGTGAAAAGGCTCGGCCAAGATTAGCGGTGCCGAATGCTTTGTCTTCATCGAACTTGAGTCCGTTCTGGTCGTTAAGGTGAATACCCCACAACTTACCGAAGGACATCGCAAAGCCAATTTCCTCTGAAGGTTCGAGGCCGGCCAAGATCGCATGGGCGGTTTCAATTAAAACGCCAACACGTTTGGGATCGTTTGTCCTCGAAGCGATAGCCAGAAAGTGCCCGGTGGTTGGGCAGAAAGCCATGTCCATCGGTTCGTTCGGCTTCATTTCACCAAGAATTAGAATGTTCTTATCGTAGTCAAGCAGCATATTGCAATAATCGACAAACTGATTGGTTGCCTCAACCGGATCTTTGGATTCGCGAGTATAGCTTCCCTCACGAGCAGGCCAGAGAACGATCTTCTTTGTGCCGATTGCGTTTGCAATATCGACCGAGCGCTTCGATCTTTCGTATGCATACTTTCGAGCTTCCGAGCTGTTGGCAGTCCAACCGCCATCGATGGTCATCGGATGCTCCCACAACCTTGGCGCAATAAACTCAGGCTCCAACCCCATATTTCCGAGCATATTTTTAAGCTCTTTGAGCTTCTTATCCTGCTCGACGAGAGGAAGCGTGATGTCAACCGCATCATCATCATGGAACTGAATGCCGCTAAAGCCGTTTTTCACGGCGCATTCTAATTTTTTTGCGAAATCAATTGTGCATCGAACGGGCGGGCCAAAAGGATCGGCCCCTTCATGGATATTCCAAGGCCCAAAAGTAAAACGATAAACCCCAGTCATAGATGTGCCTCCCTTGCATAACGGCTCTAAGCCGGTGAATGACTTAATATGCTTCCCAAACGAATCTTGAGAATATGTAAAAATGATTATATTGCAGTACCCTTGAAAAAGCAACCAGGATGTGGGAAGAAATGTGAAAGGAATCAAAGCATGAAGAACGATCGGGAATCAAAAACACCTCATCAGAGGTGTTTTCAGGGTCAAAGGCGTGGAATCTGCCAAGAAAGTGATAGCCTTTTCCTTACGAATACTTAGGCAAATAGGGTTTGTGGGCTTCTAAGAGATCGTCTACCATGGACCAGATTTCGTCGAGGGTTAGCTCGGCGGCCGTGTGTGGGTCTAGCATGGCGGCTTGGTAGATGTGTTCTCGTTTTCCCTTTAGGGCAGCTTCTACCGTAAGCGATTGGACATTGATATTGGTCTGTATGATAGCTGCTAGTTGCGGAGGTAATGCGCCAATTTGAGTCGGTTGGACGCCGCATTTATCAACTAGGCAGGGGACTTCAACAACGCAATCGCTTGGTAGGTTGGAAATCAGACTATTATTTTGAACATTGCCATAAATCACCCTCGGCTGACCGGTTTCCATGCTGTGGATAATCAGCGAGCCGTATTCGTTGCTGCGCTTGACCGAGATAGGATCGTCACTCTCATAACGCTCCTTCATCTCCTGCCATCGCTCGATTTGTACTCGGCATCGCCTTGGGTATTCGTCGATAATCCATTCGAACTTATTTAGAAGATCGGGGCGATCGCGGCGAATGAAATGGGGCACGTATTCGGCAAAGTGTTCGCTGCTCTCAGTAACGAAATAGCCCAGACGCTTCATCATCTCATATCGCACTCGATTAAAGTCAGGCTGAGTGTCCTCTTCGACCCGCTTCATTAGGCGTGGGTAGAGGTCTTCGCCCTTATGTTCGAACTTGAGGTAGAACGCCATGTGATTGATCCCGGCGCAAAGGTAATCGATTTCAAGCAAAGGAAGCTGAAGATCACTGGCAAGCTGCCATGCAGTTCCCTGAACGCTGTGACACAAACCCACCATCTTGACTTTGGTGGCCCGATTGACTGCCCAGCAGAGCATTGCCATCGGATTTGAGTAGTTCAGTAATTGAGCGTTCGGGCAAAGCTCTTCGATATCCCGGCAAATATCGAGCAAGACGGGGATAGTCCGAAGCCCGCGCATAATACCGCCGATGCCGAGAGTATCACCAATCGACTGTCTAAGGCCATATTTCTTGGGAATTTCGAAGTCAAGCATCGTCGCCGGTTCGAACCCACCGACTTGGATGCTATTGATAATATAATCCGCGCCTTCGAGCGCTTCACGTCTGTTCAGATGAGCCGTTACTTTCGGGTTAGCGCCAAGCGCTTGCCCGACCTTTTTGGCCATCCGCTCCGCTGTGCTGAGACGAGCTTCATCAATATCCATTAAGGCGATGTGGCTTTCCCCTAGTTCGGGAAAGCTCAACACATCGCCTAATAGATTTTCAGAAAAAACGACACTGCCAGCGCCGATAAACGCAATCTTTGCCATTAACGGTTAATTCTCCTACTTATATCATCGGCTAACGAAGCTAACTTACCAACCTATACCTCTACCGGTTTTCCGCCTTGCGCCGCTGAATTCCAAATGGCTTCAGTAAGCGTAATGACAGGCAGGAAGCCTTGAACCGGCGAGCCAACTTCTTCACGGCCAAGAATCGCCATTATAAAGTTGCTGGTTGATGAAGTGCCCTCAGGGAATTTCGTTATCTCGGTGAGATTGCCTTGGGCATCAGCAAATTTGAGCGGCTGGCTCATATCGAAGTAAAAGCATCCCTTGTCCCCAACAACCGTAAAGGCCTCATGGAACTGAGGCGCATTCCCGCATATGGAGATGTTCCCGAGCGCTCCATTATCAAAAACCACTGAGACGACCGAGTTAATATCTACTTTCGCAGTAAGGTTGTCCGTATAGGCACTCACTTTTTTAGGCTTCAGACCAGTCAACCATAGAAGAATGTCCATCACATGGCTTCCTGAGTCGTTGAGCTGGCCACCACCCGAAAGCGCAGGGTCCGACCGCCAAGTATTATTAGAAATATTCAACCATTCCTGGCATTGAAGAACGCTGACATACTGCACCTTGCCCAAATCGCCGGCAGCAATACAATCACGCATATATCGGAATAGACCCGAATAGCGCCGTTGATAGCCAATTACGCCAATTCGTTTAGGATCGCTGTTAAACCATGAGATGACCTCATTAGCATCCTGTACGGTACAAACCATCGGCTTTTCGCACAAGATGTGCATACCGGCATCAAAGGCATCTTTGATCTGGCTGTAGTGCATCGTATGCGGTGTGGCGATAACCACTGCATCCATCGGGACCTTCTCAAGCATCTCTTGGTGAGTGCTGAAACCAGGCACATCCACTAATTCCGGTCGTCTTTCCTTTGTGAGTTTAATCTGTTCAGGATTGGTGTCCGCCAGACCAACGATCTCAGCTTCAGGAATTTGCGAAAGATGAGTCATGTGTGAGGAAATCGCTATACCACCGCAGCCAATAATTCCAACTCGAACCTTGTTTGTCATTGAAAAGCTCCTTACTTTTTATTTAGTCTTTATCGATATCTACTGGAAGCCCACCCTGAGCTGCTGAACGCCAAATGGCTTCAGCTAGCTGCATCACAGGGAGGAAACCTTTAACAGGCGACCCATTTTCTTCCTCGCCTAAGATGCATTGGATAAAATTATGGGTCGGGGTTGTGCTCGTGGGAAGATGAGCGGGTTTTACACTTTTGCCATTCTCATCATCCGTATAAATCTCATCGTCAATATAGAAGTAGCTGCCTTTATCGCCAACTACAGAATATTCCTCATGGGTTTGAGGAGCGTTACCAACAATAGCGATATTGCCAAGGGCGCCGTTATCAAATATAATCGATACCGTCGAATTAATGTCCACCTCCGCGCCGCAGTTATCGATAAAAGCGCTCACTCTGGCAGGTGATAGGTCGGTGATCCATAGCAGAAAATCCATCAGGTGACTGGCAGAATCATTAAGCTGACCGCCGCCCGACAACTTCGGATCAAGTCTCCAAGTGCCCTGCGACATCCTCAACCACTCTTGACATTGCAACGCTCGAATATACTGCACTTTACCTATCTTGCCGGCAGCGACTCCTTCGCGCATATATCGGTAAGTGCCTTCAAATCGACACTGATAACTCACAATATCTACCCGTTTCGGGTCGCTTTCGAACCAGGATATTACTTCTTTGGTCTCGCGTACGCTGCACACCATCGGTTTTTCACACAAGATATGCATGCCTGCATCAAAAGCGTCTTTAATATGAGTAAAGTGCATAGTGTGCGGGGTGGTAATACATACCGCATCCATCGGAACCTTTTCGAGCATTTCCTTATGAGAGGCGAAGACAGGAACGTTCAACATCTCTACATATCGACTTCGAGCTGACTCCACTCCTTGCATTATCGGTTCAGCGATGGCAACAATTTCCGATTCGGGCATCGCTAAAAAGCGCCCGATATGGTTCTGTGCCATTTTGCCGCAGCCGATAATACCTACCCTTACAGCATCCGACATGAACTTCATCACCCGTTAAAACTAAATGACGAGGCGTTAAAAGAATCTTAACCGACGATCATACTCTCGATAAAGTCGAGCGCGTCCTTACGAGAATAATCCTGAAACTTGGCTGCATCCTCCATTAAATGCGAAACGGAGGTTGGAGACTGAGATGCCGCTCCGAATCGAATATAAAAAACGGTGGGATCGGCATAAAACGGCTCGATATGAAGATCGCAAGTATAAGGCGGCTGTTCAAAAGTTATTCTGAGACCAACGCCTCGCAAACCGTTAAAACGACGGCGCAGTTCATCACCCGTCATCGCCCCAAAGTGCTCCACTGATATCTCGGTTGTCGGCGCATCCGATAAAACATGACCGACAATCTGAACGGCAGCAGGCATTCGATCATCCAATAACAGAGTGTCTCGAACGCTATCGAGCACTTTTGACATCTGGCTAAAGTCAGCATTGATATCCTGACCATCCAAACGCAGACCAATCTGAGCATCGGTAATAATAACGGTTATACCAGCCGATTGATTAACAAAAGCAACTGCGCCCGGCAGGTTCACATTGCCCATCACAAAGCCTGGTCCGATAGCCTCGGTGATCTTTTGCTTGCGAATATCATTCATCGGGCCGACTTGAGCGCTCATCACAATTTCGATTTGTTTCGTATTTGCTTGCATAATACGCCTTCTCTTCCGTGGTCTCGTGGATTATCCTTCTCGCAGTAGACCTATTATGGAGTTAATATTAATAGAAAACGCAAACTAAAAGCCAGAGGGGCACCTTTGCCCCGTCTGGCTTTCAAGGATACTATTAGATTACCCTCTACACCGGTGCGTATCCGAGTTTTGGGCTGATTTGTTTTGCGCAGCTTGACATCAACACGACCAAGCGATCGGTCTCTTGAACCACCATCTGCTCATTCCAGTCAGAATGGGACACATGCAATAGCTCGTGAATTATATCTTCTCCGGTAAGCGCACGGGTGTGATAAATGATCGCCTGAGTTTCTGTGAATGTCACACCTGTCAAACTGCTTCCCGAACGGCCTCTCTCGTCAGTCACCTGATAAGGACTGATCTTCTCAGCTCGAACCTCTTGTGAAATCGATAGATAATCTCTCCAAAAGGCAATGGCAAGGTTGTGCTCATTTGGACGTAACCGGCGATGCCGCGACCAAACTTTGCAATTGATAGTTGCGTTTAACATTGAGTACTCCTACTGCAGACCCTAACCTTTCGATCGGGTCACCTGACATATTATTACCTATAACAGGCATGAATTGGGTCGGTAAAATTGGCAGTTATGAGTCAGGCGCCAGCTTCAGTAGCTTTGAAAAAACTGGTAAATTTAGCGGCTTGCTTGCTTAGCAGGAGAGGAAGAAATGATAAAGGGGCGACATCCGTGTCACCCCTCCCCAATCGTCTTACTTTGGTTCAGATACTGTTTCAGGTACGTTCAACGACATAAAGGTCGCTTCGTTGACGAACTTGAACAATTTAGTTCCGCCAACCTCTGTCGTAACTGCATACCTTACCTGGACACCCTTCGATGTCTTTCGCTCAATCTTCAATTTCTTGATGTCACTGTCAGGTACAGTGACCTTCTCTCGTGTTTTTACGTTGAAAAACTCCATGCTACTTACTCCTTCCTTGTATATGAGATGGTACTTAAATGCTGTTTAAGAGATAACCCTTACTCCGCAAGGAATGCTCCCTTTAGGCCTATTCGCTTCATCGCGTTATATATCCTTTTAACAGGATAAAACAATTTCCTTCAACAGTCAAGACCAAAGAGGCACATTTTTGAAAAAAACATAAAAAATATGAAAAAATGTCCATTTTTCTCATCTTTAGACCCTTTGAAGCAAGACGAGCAGTTTTTGAGGGTGGCTCATCACTGATTGTTAGCTTGGCAAACTAAGTCAATAAAAGGCCTTTTATTGACTGATTAAGGGAAAATTTATATGGAGCAAAGTATAAATGCTGAAGACTATGGCCCAACAGGCGCCCCAGCCTATTAAAACTTGAGGCAGACCACTACTGATAAGGCGTTGGACAAGGGTGGTGTACCTCATACCTGTTCGTTGATAGTTCGTTAAAAGCTCTTTTCCCGCCTCGATAGCTCCTTCAAGCTGCTTATCGGTTGGTTCCTTAGTGGTAAAGATTAGCTGCACTAGGTTGCCTACCGGCCTCCATAAGAAGATCGTTAACATTAGCGCCAGAAGCAGTCCTATCTCGCCAATGCTATGAGTTGCACCTATCTGAGATAGACCTATGAATAACATGGCGCCAGCCGCAAGGTTTGTGCCGCATCTGGGATGAACTCTCGGCATTCGCTTGACCACATCCAAAGTGAGCCGCTCGCCACGCTCGATGGCATGAACGAC
>JBAXQP010000077.1 GCA_037131655.1 bacterium
GATAGGTGTCATTCAGAGCCGCAGGCGTGGAATCTGTCTGGTGATCAACCTGCGGACAGGTACAACCTATAAATGAAACGCTGCCGACCCAGACAGATTCCACGCTCCGCTCTGAATGACACCCCTTAGGGGTGTTCGGGTTCCGGTCTTGCATCTTGCCTCTTGCTTCTTGCTTCTCCCCTATCCCCTATCCCACCACCACCCGCTCTCCCCACTGCCATGGGGTCATTTGGCCCGTTGCACTATCAACAAACCTTGTCGCGGTGGCGTAGGGGCCGGGGTCTAATTCTAGGGTGGCGGTGAGGTTTTCTACTGTGAAGCTGACAAAGCCTGCCGACTGCCAGCGTTGGGAGGGTTTGCGGTGGATCGAGGCCAGCTTTTCAATCAAAAGCTCGGTGCAAGACGGCGGGGTATTGGTGCCTGTGGCGCTGAACTCGATCCCGCCGGGCACTGCCGCCATGCTGTAGAACACCGTATCGCCCATGAACCGCGCCAATGGCGGTGTATTAGGCGGCGCCTCGTCCGGGTTGACTTGCAAAAACTTAGCCGCCAAACGCATGAAATAGGTGTGTCCCGTGGTCGCCAGACCTTTGGCCGCCGCGTTCCATGCGAGGCCTTCTTCATAGCTCAAGGCCATCCAAGCGTTCCCCGCCTGTTTGAACCGGGCGGAAGTCACCTTTTGCTTGGGACTGAACTGTTTGCGGTAGACAGGCTTTTGTCCGATAATCGTCCGCCCATTACGCATCCTTACCACAAGGTTCCCCACCCCGCCGCGCAGGTCTTCGAGTGTTGATCCCAATAAAGCTTTAGCCATTGCATTCTCCTCCCCAATCCCAGTTGCAAGAGCCGCATGCCCCTGCTGCACTTAATAAGATTATAGGCAGCCACCGTCCTGCCCGTTACCCGCGTGGGACTATGCGTTAATAATTAATTAAAATCGAATCGAGACCGATAGAAAGCCGGTTTCATCCGTTCTTCATTCGGTTATATTCCAATATTCATCCATAGTCCCACGCAGGTCCCCCGCACATCAAGCGCATGAGCGGGGCAAGTTGCTTGAATAATAATTAATGCAATTCCCTCGCTCGTATGTTATACTATTGATAGGAAAAGAAGGAAATCGGGGATATGTGGCGAATTAGTCACATTAAGGCATAAGGTCTTGATGACAGATAAATTTTGCAATAGACAGCGCCCAGGCTAGAGAAGTTAAAATGGGGAAGTTACATCAGGCAATAATAAGTGATAACTTCATCGCGGTATTTCTATACATACATCAAGGTTGCGATGTGAATGAAAGGGACAGCAATGGCAAGACGCCCTTATACTACGCACGCATGCATAGTCGTTCCGACTTAGAGCGGCTTCTCCTGAATGCAGGCGCAAAGCTTGAGTCGCCGATTATTGATAACAAGCCCGTTGTCGCACCCAAGATTGCTTTAGGTTGGACTGATCTCACATGGGCGGCCATGGAAGGGGATGTCGTGCTGATGAAGAAGCTTATCAATGAGGGCGCTGACCTCCAGCAGAAGAACGATTTTGGCGCAACCGCGCTCATGCTCGCATGCAAGGCAGGTCATACTGCGGTAGTGGAACTGCTCCTGAAGAAGGGGGCACTTAAAAATACGAACGGTAAAGACGGTGCTACAGCGTATATGCTTGCCGCAGAGTATGGTCATACGGATATTATGGGCCTGCTCCGCAATGCGCTATCAATAAAGGGATCTTGAACGTAAGTGAGTACATAAGTATTAAACAGGGCGGGAGCTAAGCTCCTGCCCTGTTTTGTTTGGGATAGGTTAAAACGGTTAGGCGGCTTTGGTGGTTTTGGTCTTGGTGGTGTCCGCGTCGGCGGCCACTATTCCCACTTGAATAGTTGGGAGGACAAGGAAGGCCGTTTCCTGCCCTGTAATGGTGTTAACAAAGCGATAGGCCGGCGAATAGACGCCGGCTGGGAGTAATACAGTGCTGGTCAGTGTGCCGGTGACAAATGTGGTGAATGCTTTGGTACGAAATTGGTTATCCTCTGGCTTACAGTGGATAGAATTGAGCTTTGCTATCATCAATTCGGTCTTTACGTTGGTGGTATTGACTCCAGAGGCAGTGAATGTGACTTTGGCAAAATCGCCTACGGCAGTCAGTGTGATGGCATCCCCCAAGAAACCACTAAACGGTGGCAAGAGAGGAACGGAACCATTGGGATTTATCTGCAGGAACTTAGTTGCCAGCATAACAAAGACCATGTTGGCGGTGGGTGAGTAGGTGAAGCCCGAAACAGGGTTGGTCCACACGTGTGTGTCGGCATAGTTTTGCCATGCCGCTTCTTGTTGAACGGTGAGACTTTTGAATGTAGTTGCTGCTTTGGTGAAGTTCGCGCGCACAGACTTTTGTGCAGCAGAGTTGGCGTCCTTGATCATACATCCTGTACGAAGGATATTACCGCTGATAGTCTTTGAAAAGACGCTGGTGCCGGCTTTCCCACGCACATCTTGTAAGTTGACTGAATACCTAACCTTTGCCATTTCTGGCCTCCTAGATACCGGAATTACCGGTGAAATGAGCTTTCAATACTACATGTCAGCCGCAGTTACCTGCTTGCTGCTTAAAATGATTATCGGTAGGAAGCAGGGAATTAATACAGGCTAAATAAAGTGTGGGACGTAAAATGAAAACAGGGCAAGCCCGATGACTTGCCCTGTCTATAACTTAAGGCTATATTCTTGCTACTTCTGGTTCTTCAGCCGATAGTAGAGCTTGGAGGGGAGGCCATGGACTTTTACCATTCCAACCATTTCCGATTGGTCAAAGCTCTTGTCATCGAAGGAGGCCAGGCTTTCGGAGTAGAGCGCCCAAGGGCTAGTGCGGCCTACTACTTGTGAGCTGCCTTTGAATAGGCGTAGGTAGACGGTGCCTGTGACACGCTTCTGAACTTGGTTGATGAAGGCCTCTAAACTCTCCTTGAAGGGATCGAGCCAGAGACCGGCATAGGCAAGTTCACCCCATCGGCGGTCCGCATCTGCTTTGAACCCGAGTTCTTGCTGAGTGCATACCAATGCCTCCAGCGCTTTGTGGGCTTGGATGAGGGCAACGGCTGCCGGGCACTCATAGTTCTCGCGCACCTTCAACCCGATTATGCGGTCTTCCATGATATCGACCCGCCCAACGCCATTCTCGCCCGCGATTTTGTTCATCTCAGTAATCAACGCCAGCGGTGAATAGGGCTTGTCGTCAAGGGCAACGGGGATGCCTTCGTCAAACTTGATAGCAACCACACGCGGTATGTCAGGGGCTTTGGTCGGATCCTGAGTCCATCGGAAGATTTCTTCCGGTGGAGCGTAATTCGGTTCTTCCAGCCGACCGCCTTCAATCGAGCGTCCCCATAGGTTCTCGTCTATACTCCATATCTTCTCAAGACTTTGCTGGATGGGTAGGTTGCGTTTTTTGGCATATTCGATTTCTTCTGTGCGGGTCATATTCTTCTCACGCATCGGCGCAAGCACGGGTACTGTGGGCATCATTGTTCGGAATATGAATTCAAGGCGGAACTGATCGTTGCCCTTACCGGTGCAGCCATGTGCGAAGGCATCCACTCGTGGCAGCTTAGCCGCTTCTTCGACGGCTTTGATGCCGATGAGAGGGCGTGCGATCGAGGTGGATAGGGGGTAACCCTGATAATCGGCATTTGCCTTGAGTGCAGTGAAGCAATAGTCGCGGGCAAACTCATCTTTGACATCCACCGTGGTGTGCTTGGTGCCTAATGCGCGGGCCTTGGCCTCGGCATCCTCAATATCATCCTTCGGCTGTCCAACATCAACGGTGATGGTTACTACTTCGTCAAATCCATACTCCTCACGCATCATGGGGATGCATACCGTGGTATCCAAACCGCCTGAATAAACTAAAACAACTGTTTTCCCCAACGTCAACTCCTTTGACTGATATAACTAACTTTATTATTTATGGTAGATAGCGCTTGTCGCCGCCGCCAAGCGATTTATTGCCGGTCAAAAATCCGATAAGCACCAAGGCGGCTCCGATAACTACTGCGGGGATGAATAAGACATGGGCAAAGAGCGCCAATATCCAATACGCAAACTTGGCAATAAATGCAATCACGATAATAGTTAGACCTAATTGAATAGCTCCCATTTGCATTCCTCCTGACGTGTTTGGTCATCTGCGAACACTGCTATACTCTATTAGCATTATGTCTTGAAGGAATCGTGTAAGTAAAGACATAATATCGATACTGGTTGCGTAAAAGGCGAAAGTACTATTAGGAGACAATATGGGTGCGTTGACTTTGGTAGATAAGATATGGGCAGAGCATGTGGTTTATAGCGAGGCGGGGAAGCCGGACTTACTCTATGTTGATTTGCATTTAGTTCATGAAGTGACTTCTCCGCAAGCATTTGAGGGGCTACGGTTGACGGGGCGCAAGCTTCGGCATCCTGAGAAGACCTTTGCCACTTGTGACCATAACGTGCCTACCACCGACCGCTCTATCCCCATTCGCGACCCGATAGCCAAGCTCCAGATGGAAGCGCTCACCAATAACTGCCGCGAGTTTGGTGTCACTTTGTATGATTTGGATAGCCCCCGGCAGGGGATTGTGCATGTTATCGGTCCCGAGTTAGGACTATCGCAGCCTGGAATGACGATTGTTTGCGGTGACAGCCACACCTCAACGCATGGAGCGATGGGTGCGTTGGCGTTTGGGATTGGCACTTCGGAAGTAGAACACGTGCTGGCTACCCAATGCCTTCCCCAATCAATACCGAAGAAGATGGAAGTGCGTGTTAATGGGAAGTTGCCATTCGGGGTGACGGCTAAAGATGTGATCCTGGCAATTATCAATAAAATAGGCACTGACGGGGCAACCGGCTACATTATCGAATACACAGGCGAGGTCATCCGCAACCTATCGATGGAAGGGCGAATGACGGTATGCAACATGACCATCGAAGGGGGCGCGCGGGCGGGGCTTGTGGCTCCTGATGAGAAGACTTTTGAATATCTCAGGGGGCTACCGTTTGCCCCCAAAGATTTCGATAAGGCAGTTGCCCGCTGGGAGACACTGCATAGCGATGAAGGCGCTAAGTTCGACCAAGTAGTTGAAATTAACGGCTCAGAACTGGCGCCGATGGTAACCTGGGGAACTAGCCCAGGCATGTCGGTTCCTGTTACAGGCCGTGTGCCTTCACCCGATGAATTCAGTTCAGCCTCCGAGAGGGTTGCTGTCGAGCAGGCGTTGGAGTACATGGGACTAAAGCCTAACACGCCCATTATGGAGATAGAAGTTAACACCGTCTTCATCGGCTCCTGCACTAATGGCCGGATAGAAGATTTGCGTGCCGCTGCTGAGATGATTAAAGGGCGCAAGGTTGCAGATGGAGTTAGAACGCTGGTTGTGCCGGGTTCGGTAGCGGTTAAGCACCAAGCAGAGGCAGAGGGATTGGATAAGCTCTTCAAAGAAGCCGGTTTCGATTGGCGGGAGGCCGGTTGCTCGATGTGCTTAGCGATGAATGAAGACACCCTAAGCCCCGGCGAGCGATGCGCTTCAACATCCAATAGGAATTTCGAAGGCCGCCAAGGCAAAGGCGGCAGAACTCACCTCGTAAGCCCCCAAATGGCCGTCGCCGCTGCATTGGCCGGGCATTTTGTGGATGTAAGGGGATAGAAATTGAGGCAAGAAGCTAGAAGCAAGAAGCAAGAAGCAAGAGGCAAGAAGCAAGAGGCAAGAAGCAAGAGGCAAGATACCGGAAAAATCAAAACACAGCGAAGCGGCGCTGCCGGAGATTTCTGGATTAGAGTATGAGAAAGAGAATGAGAAAGAGAAAAATCCCGGAGCCGGCGGGACGCCGGCGCTACGGGCTGAAGCTGACAGCTTAAATAGGAAATACGAAAGGAACCATTTGTTAAGCTTAGAGGGATTGTGGGGCGGGTGGATCGGATTAACGTGGATACTGACCAGATTATCCCGAAGCAGTTTTTGAAGCTAATCGGGCGCACGGGGTTTGGGAAGTTTTTGTTTTATGATTGGCGATATATCAATGGCAAAGAGCTTAACCCTGAGTTTGAGCTTAATAAAGCTGAGTTTCAGGGGGCGCAGATACTGATAGCGGGGAAGAATTTCGGCTGCGGGTCATCCCGCGAACATGCTCCCTGGGCGCTTCTTGATTATGGGTTCCGAGTCATTATTGCGCCTTCGTTTGCCGACATCTTCTATAACAACTGCTTCAAAAATGGTATCTTGCCTGTCGTGCTGCCAGAAGAAGTTGTGCAAAGTTTGATGATCAAGGCAGGGAAGGGCTATCAGCTTGAAGTTGATTTGGAAGAACAAAAGATAACCGATAGCGATGGGTTTGAAGCTAAGTTCGAGGTTGATGCATTTAGGCGCCACTGCTTGCTTAATGGACTCGATGATATTAGTCTGACGATGCAGCATGAGGATGCGATTAGCGCCTATGAAGCAAGTCACCCTTCTAGCGCGTAAAGTACCTGGCTGATGGCGACTAAACCGGCGGTTTCTGTGCGCAATACTCGTGAACCTAACGAGATGGTTATTGCTCCAGACTTCTTCGCGAGTTCAACTTCTTCATTAGTGAATCCACCTTCCGGACCAATGAAGAGTGTGATGGCTTGGTCGGGTTGGGCATTTTGGAGCGATTGTTTGAGGGTAAGCGTCTGCTCGGATTCATAGCAGAATAGCTTTAATGAACCTTCACTGGCAGCCAAAGCTTGTTTAAGTCTGAGAATGCCATTTACTTCAGGGACTTTCGCCCGATTGGATTGCTCAGCAGCTTCTCTTGCAACCTTTTGATATCTTGCAACCCGTTGGTCACATTTCTTTTCTTCAATCTGCACGATGCAGCGATCTGTATTCATTAACCAAAACGCGCTTGCGCCTGCTTCTGTGTTTTGGCGGATGACCTGCTCGACTTTGTCCCCTTTTGCGAGTGCTTGAACCAGTGTGATAGACGTTTTTGGTTCAGAGGGGCCGTCAATTAGTGTGAGGATTTCTGCGCTTGATAGGTTCTTACTGACTGCGGTTAATCGGCAGTGATAGCGGGCGCCGGTGTTGTCGAGGACGACGATTTCTTCATCCACCCGAAGTCTTAAGACGTTGCTTATCTTGTGGGCGTCTTCACCAGGGATATCAACATATACCCCCGTAATCTGTGAAGGATCAACGAAGAAACGCGGCAAGGAATTTAGCGGCGTACTACTGCTGCGACCCAATCGCCACTCTCCCTCTTCTCCAATATCTCAAAACCAGCTTCCTCGAGTTTTTCTTTGAGGTTGAGCCAATTGGAGATTGTAATGCCCGACATGATCCAGAGAACACCCTTGGGGATAGCTCGGACAGCATCGGGGATAAGTTGGATGATGATAAAAGTGTTGATATTGGCGACCACTAGGGTGAAATTTTCCTCTGGGAGGTCAAATCCGGATGCTTCTGCCAGTCGCGCTCGATCTAGGACACCATTGATTTCCATGTTGGCGGTCGCAGCTTCAATTGAGAGAGGATCATTATCAATTGCCAGCGCCTGCTTTGCGCCTAGTTTTAAAGCTGCAATGGAGAGAATGCCTGAACCAGTGCCGATATCGGCTACCACATCCCCCTGCTTCACATACTTTTCGATCAGTTCAAGGCATAGTTGAGTTGTCTGATGATCGCCGGTGCCGAAGGCTTGGCAGCGATCGATGATGAGCACGAGATCGTCGGGTTTTGGATCGGGTTTTTCCCATGATGGGGTGACGATTAAGCGGTCGCCCACACGGCGGGGTTTGATCGTTCCGAAGAGCGTTTGTGTCCATTCTTTTTCAGAGAACCGTTTGACTCGCACTGATTTTGGCCAGGGGAATTCAGTGTTAACTTCGATTAAGCGCTCTAGCGCGTCCTTCACATTGCGAACTCGCTCCTCCGCCTTAGTATCAGCTGGAAGGTAGCCTATCACGATCCCCAGCTTTGGCTTGATTTCAATTCCATTAACGCCGTGCTGCTCAAACACTGACGAAAGTAAATCCGCTACCCAATCAAGTTGCTCTTCACTAATGCCTCGTTCGAACTCAATGTCTACCGCTAACCAATCCATAGCCTTTAGCCTTCCTCGCTTTTGCTGATTTTATCTTTGAACTTTTCGAGGAAGGTTTTCTCACCTTGATCAGCGATGCTTTCTACAGATTCGTTGCTTGCTATGGCGAATTGGCGGAGGAGGTTGCGTTGGGTTTCGTTGACAGTTTTGGGGACTTTGATGTTGATGCTGACGTGAAGGGCACCGCGAACTCCGCCGCCAACTGGCGGCAAACCGGCTCCGGCTATGCGGAATTCCGTGTTTGGTTGAGTTCCTGCTGGGATTTCAAGCTCATGTTCGGCATCAATACCGGCGAGCTTCACTTTGCCGCCTAGTGTGGCTTTAACAAAGGAAATGCTACGGGTTCGGAATATCTCAGTGCCCTCTCGTGTGAAGCGTTTATCAGGCGGTAGATGAAGGACGGCATAGAGGTCGCCGGGACGACCGCCGCTTCTTCCGGCATCACCCTCATGGGAATAGCGGAGGGTAAGCCCATCTTCAGAACCAGCCGGTACTTTAACTTCGAAATTAATTTCTCTGCGGATTCGTTTGCTGCCTTCGCAGGTAGTGCAGGGATCGCTTATGATCTGACCGTTACCACCGCATCGTCCGCAGGGAACTACTTGAGTGACTTGGCCGAGCATTGTTTGGCGCATATGACGGATCTGACCTGCGCCTCGGCATTCAGGGCAAATTGTGGGGCTAGAGCCGCTTTTAGCGCCTGTGCCATCACATTCAGAACAGGTTTCCATGCGTTGGAATGTGACTTTGCGCTGTGAGCCACTCAGGACATCATCGAAGGTGATATCAAGGTCAATTCGAAGGTCGCGGCCATCTTCGGCCATGACGCGAGCGCTCGTTCGGCCTCCGCCAAAGAAAACGTCGAATATTTCACCCAATCCACCAAAACCAGCGCTGAAGTCGCTGTAACTGCCGGAGTTCATATCATTAACGCCGGCATGACCATAGCGATCATAAGTTGCGCGTTTTTCGTTGTCACTTAAGGCAGTATAGGCTTCACTAAGCTCTTTAAACTGCTCTTCGGCGCCTTCATCTTTATTGACATCCGGATGATATTCACGAGCAAGACGGCGGAATGCGCGTTTAATTTCATCCGCATCCGCATCCTGACCTACCCCTAGCACTTCGTAATAGTCGCGTTTACTCATAGTTCCAGTTGCGCTTTATGGTGTTGCCTTTTTCTTTCGACCCTTAGGTTTTGGTTCAGCAGCAGCTTCGATTTCGCCTGCTTCAACAATCGGGACTACTTCAGGAGAGACAGCTTCTTCAGCGAGTGGCTCTGCTATGACAGATATCTCTACTGGAGACTCAGCTGAAACAGGCTCTTCAGTTAGTACAATCTCTGCTTCTACAGTAAGAGTTTCCAGAGGGGGTTCGCTTACATCACCGAGTAATTCTTGGAGCCCTCTAATATCATCAGCGGGCGCGAGGGATGCATCATCCACAGCGACCAACTCTTCCGGTAACGGTTCTACACCACCAAGAAGTGAAGCAAGGGTTGGTTTGATTACTTCGGTTCCTTCTTCAACTACTTCCACTTCGGTAATAACTTCAGTTATCGCGAGAGTTTCAACAGGGAAGAACTCTTCTTCCGGTTCCAAGGGAATGCTCTCCATGATAACTTCTTCGACTTCAACTTCGCTTTCCACAAATCTTGGTTTAATTTTGCCCTGTGCAATCTCTTCGAGGGCAATGGTGAGAGGATGGTTAGAATCGCACGCTACGAGTGGCTGCGCGCCTTCTTTTAATTGCTTAGCACGCTTGGCAGCTAGAAGTACCAGCATGTAACGGCTTGGGAATTCGTTGAGTTTGTCGGCTGATGGGTATAACATAGGGATCTCCACAAATGCCGCACGCAAGTGCGGTTCGATTTCCAAAATTACTTGGACGCCTGCAAGATTGACGCCTCTGTCCTTTACCAAATGATGAACAACTTTAAGTCGAGAAATATCCTCTCGAGAGTAGAGCCTTTGGTTTCCCCCGGTCCTTTGGGGAACAATAATTCCCCGTGTATCTAATTCGCGCAGCAGCCAAAGAGGCAATTCCGATAGCTGTGCAGCTACGCCAATCGTATATTCAGGGGCGTTGCTATGCGTGTATGTAGGCTCGATCATAGTGCTATCCACAAAATCTTGCATACTTTACCTTTTTACTGGTGAATATTACAAGCTCACTCTCTAAACTTCAGGAAATCTCGGAGGTATTGG
>JBAXQP010000078.1 GCA_037131655.1 bacterium
CTACAACGGTGACTTCAACGAGATCAAGAACAACCTTAACACCTGCATCGATGCTGTCAACGCACTCGTAGCTGACGCCAATATGTTGGCAGAAGCGGCTGTCGAGGGTCGGTTAGAGACCCGCGCTGATGCGAGTAAGCATGGCGGCGACTTTGCCAGGATCGTCAACGGCGTCAACAGCACCCTGGATGCCATCGTTGCTCCTGTCAACGAAGCGTCCGCGGTTCTAGAGAAAGTTGCCGAAAGAGATATGACCGCTCGTGTCAAGGGTAATTATCAAGGCGACTTCGCCAAGATTAAAGATGCGATCAACACTGCTGTCGGTAACCTCGATGGCGGCCTCACTCAAGTAGCTACTGGTTCTGAGCAGATCGTTTCCGCATCAGGCCAGATTAGCGCTGGCGGTCAATCACTGGCCCAAGGCGCTGCCGATCAGGCATCAGCGCTAGAAGAAGTAAGCGCAAGCCTGCAAGAAGCAGCATCTATGAGTGAACAAAACGCAAACAGCGCTCAAGAGGCGCGAACCCTTTCAGAGCATGCTCAAACAAGCGCTGGCCGAGGCGTTGATGGCATGAAGGGTCTCTCTGATGCCATCAACAAGATCAAAACCTCATCTGATGACACCGCTAAGATCGTCAAGACCATTGACGAGATTGCGTTCCAGACCAACCTGTTGGCGCTGAACGCTGCAGTTGAAGCTGCAAGAGCCGGTGACGCAGGCAAGGGATTTGCTGTTGTGGCTGAAGAAGTCCGCAACCTGGCCATGAGAAGCGCCGATGCTGCAAAGAACACTGCCAACTTGATCGAAGAATCGGTTAAGAACGCAGAGAACGGCGTAGGCATCAACGCTGAAGTCCTTAAGGTCCTGGAAGAAATCAATGACCAGGTCAATAAGGTCAGCCTAGTGATGGGCGATATCGCCGCATCATCCGATCAGCAGCGTGCTGCAATTACTCAGATTAACTCTGGTGTAGACCAAGCTAACCGAGTAACTCAGCAGACAGCGGCCAACTCACAAGAATCCGCAGCAGCGGCTGAAGAGCTGTATGCCCACGCGGAAGAAATGCAAAATATGGTTTCGACTTTCCAGTTAACTGACACAATCACGAAGACTGGTAAGAAGAATACGAAAACCAAGGCAACGTTAAGAGAAGCCGCCTAAGACTGCTTCTCTTCTACCCCTCGCAAAAGAGGCGGGCCAATCGGCCCGCCTCTTTTCTCTTAATGCTAATTTCGATTCTGCCTTTAGGCTATCGCCTTCTCCGGAATACCTAATACGCTGTATGCCTCAAATCGCCGATCTGGCTTTTAGGGTCAGGTAGTAGTTGACCAGGTCGCGTGAGAGGCGTTCCGGCTCGGAGTCGATGACGTGGATGCCTTGTTGTTCGAGAATTCGTATTGTTGCCTGACGATCATGCGCTACTTGAAGGGCAACCGCTCGATTATAGACAGCGCTTGAATCGGAAGCTGCCGTTCGAGTGAGTTCCGATAGGCGCGGGTCAGCAACCGTAACGCAGAGGCATAAATGGGTATGAGATAAACTGCCCAGACAACGGATTAACTCTCGCGAACTCTCAGGTTCCTGTAAATCGGTGAAAAAGACCACCAAAGAGCGCTTTCGCCAACGGCTATAAAGATAAGTAACCGCCATTCGATAATCCGGCTCGACCGGCTCTGCTTGGACTCCATGCAGAGCTTCAAGAATAACCTCCACTTGCTGTCGCCCGCGTTTGGGGGGCACAAAACGCTGCATAATATCGTTAAAAAGTAGTAGCCCCAGCCGATCATTAGCGGTTACGGCGGCATAAGCGAGCATGAGAGCGGCATTCATTACGTGATCGAGTTTGTGTACTTGCTCGACATCAGCCATCATATTTCGACCGGTATCAATGACCAAAAACACGCTTTGGCTTCGTTCTGCTTCATATTCGCGGACAATCGGCTTGCCTTTTCGAGCGGTCGCTTTCCAATCGATGCGCCGATACTCATCATCCGGCGTATAATCTCGCAGCGCCTCAAACTCAGTACCCACCCCTCGCAAACGTGTCCGCCGTATTCCAATATCCCTTAAATGTCCTTTATTGCGAAGCAAATCATACTGCTTCAGCGCTAAGACGTTGGGATAAACCTGAACGATTTCCTCAGCCTTCAACCGATAGGTTCGCCACCAAAATCCAAGCGGCGTCAAGCATCGCACGAAGATGTCGTTGAACTGATAATCGCCGCGGGCTTTGGGGGTGACATGATAGGTAACGGCATGCTCCGAGTGAGGTGTTAAAATAAACTCAAATTCACGGGTATCCCATGACATTTCAGGAGGCGGTTCATCCCGCAGCTTGACTTGAAGCGGTTTATCTATTCGGCTTCTTAGCTTCAGATGGATTGGGTTTGCGACAGTAATTGAAAGTACCGGATCGTGCTTACGTTCAACTTCAAAGCTATCTTTTCTCGGCGCCTGTATTAGATCGATGATCGCTATGACAAATAAAACCAAATCATAAATAGCCACCAGCCAAACAAGCTGATGCGAATATGCGATAGGGATCGCCAGAAGGAGCCCCAGCCCCAAGACAACATAAAACCGCGATGTTAATGCCATAACCCCCCATTTCTACCCTATCCGCCATAAATCCTGCAAAGAATATAAGCATGAAAGAAAATCCCCTCCTCGTCGAGGCGGGGCAGGAGTGGTTCAGGAAAGTCTCTTGAAATACAACGGGCCATTATTGAGGCGTCTACCAGTGGTTATTACACCTTAGGCAGGCGCACAGTGAAGGTGGCGCCTACTCGGTATTCACTTTTAACCGTAATTGTGCCGCCATGCGATTCGACGATATGTTTCACAATGCTCAAGCCAAGACCGGTGCCGCCGGTTGCTCGGGAACGGGCTTTATCTACTCGATAAAACCGCTCGAAAATTCGCGGAAGATCCTCACTCATAATCCCGATGCCCGTATCCGATACCGATACGATAATATGATCGTCCTCTTCCCTCCCGACTACTTTGATTTCGCCTTCGGGGGTGTATTGGATGGCGTTTTGGATGAGGTTGGAAAAGACTTGCTGCATTTGTTCGCGATTTGCCTGAGTGAATAAAGCCCCTTGCAAAGATGCCTCCAGGATCAATCCAACCTCCTTGGCCAGGGGTTTAAGATTAGCAACAACCTCATCTATCACATCGCCGAGATTAACTTTAGTTTTCACAGGTGGCTGCGATTCGGCATGGCTTAGGATGAGCAGATCATTGGCAACAGTGGCTAAACGATCAGACTGTTTGATAATATTATAAAGCCACTTCTCCCTCATCACCGAATCAAGCTCTGGATCATCCAAAATCGTCTCCGCCATAGCGCGGATACTGCTTAAGGGAGTTCTAAGCTCATGAGAAACGTTAGCAACAAAGTCCTGGCGTATTTTCTCCAATCGGCGAAGTTCGGTGATATCACGCAAGGCAACATAAAAACGTCCCTGCTTCTCTTTTACACTCGGCTGCGGCCAAATGGAAGCACGGACTATCAATTCAGTCGGAGAGGTTAATTCCATCTCGCGGCGCGTAAGGCGGGGGTCTTCAACCACTTCCAAAAAGAAATCGTGAAGATTATAGCTAAGAGTGAGCGCAAGCAAAGTTTTATCTTGGGGCGAATCGAACTCAAACATACGCCTGGCTGACTGGTTGCCAAATTCAATGACTCCATTAGTCGAGCAGACAAATACAGCCGACTCCATCCCTTCGGCAAGTCCAGTGAAATCCGCTCGGGCTTCCTTGGCTAAGCGTTCCCATTCCCCAGCCTGCTGTTGGTTCTCTTTCGCTTTCTGGCTGTGCCCAAATACCAAATGCTCAGCGAGAGTAGCTTGAACCCAAATATACGCGCCAAGAAATACGCATAAAAGCCCCATAATCAGCGCGGCCCATCCTAATGGATGCCATACGATAAGAATGAGCGCAATTAAGGTCAAAACTAAAGCCAGCCATCGATTAATCATTAAACACCTTTATGGACTAAATTTATATCCAATTCCGCGTACGGTTATAAATCGTTCAGGGTTGTCAGGGTCGTCTTCCAACTTCGAGCGAAGCCATCGCACATGCACATCAACGGTTCGAAGGCCGACATAAGCGTCCGCCCCCCATACTCGATCCAGTAACGTATCGCGCGATAAGACCCGTTCTGCATTTTGGGCGAATAACAACAGGAGCGCAAACTCTTTTGGCGTCAACTCAACCGACGCCCCGCCCTTTTTTACCTGATGCTTTACTGTATCGATAACGATATCACGGACTTTAATCGCCTCGTCGCTCTTATCGTCATGAGTTCTGCGAAGAATAGTTTTCACACGTGCGACTAGTTCACGCATACTAAAGGGTTTGACCATGTAGTCATCCGCGCCCAGTTCCAATCCCTTCACTCGGTCATCTTCCGTCCCCTTAGCGGTGAGGAAAATAATAGGAACCTGGCTTTCAGCGCGGAACATTTGGCAGAGATCAAAACCGCTTCGCCCGGGGAGCATCACATCAAGCACGATAAGATCGGGGGGAGTTTGATGAAACCGTTTGAGAGCCTCATCGGCATCTGCAGCAGTGATGACAGTATAGCCTGCACGCTGCAGATTATGCTGGGCAGTCTCCAATATCGATGCTTCGTCATCAACCACTAAAATTTTCATTCTGCGATTATTTCGACATTCGCGCGCGGAACAATTACCTGCTCTCCACTCTCTAATTTGGCTCTTAAAATGCGCACATGCGCGCCCGATTCGATAACGGTTAGCTCCGGCGGCAATTCAACCACTGCGCCGAGCTGACCGAAATAGGGCTGACGAATAACACGGATTGGAGTGCCGATTTTGAGTTCCATCGCGCCTGATTTCCCTTTACCGGCTGACTTCTCATCAACATGAGCCATCGGCACAATAATTTCAGGACGCTGTACACCGGCGCGGATTTGGGTCGTGCCGTTTATTGAAGCTTGTTTGCCCTCGAGTGATTTGAGCAGTTCGAACGTCCGTTTGGCCATCCTGATATTGCCAAAGCCTTCAGTTAAGATTAAAGATAAGGGAATACTCTCTTGGCCTGTGATCGCCACACCGATGTCAAAGCCGAGATAATCCCTAAGATCGAGGTCGTTAAGAAGTGAGGCAACAATAAGACCGATAATGCCAATCTTGTCCGCTTTCTTCAAAGCAGCGCCTGTAATGCCTCCTGCGCAAATGACCACTTTGCCAGCCATCTCTTCACTTAGATCGGAAACATCCAGAACATCTTTGTCTTCGTCCCCAACGATGATAATATCTCCGAGTCGCTCTCCGCCTATGCCGAAAATACCTTGAACCAGAGCGCCTTCTGCTTCAATAACCGCGCCTTCTAGCGGCATAACTTCAATAACCTTGCCGCGAATATACGCTGTACGTTCGACAGGGGTAGAAGGTTCTCGTATCTGAGCGTGTCCGGAGATTTCAGATATGTTTTCGATTGTGCCTTTGACCGGTGAGTTAATCAAGGACTTAAACAAGCCAAAAAAGCCTTTTGACTGTGCAATAGGTTGATCTTTTTCAATCATATCACCGACTTTAGCCAGTAAGTATTCAGGAACCTCATTCGGAGGGACACCCAGTTGCTCTGCCAACTTCACATTCTGAAGTGGTCCAGGCAGCATCGCCTGTGCGAGTATGGTCGCCGGTTCGACGATATCCCCTACTTTAACAAACACCTCACCCTTAATCGGTAAACGCCTAACCTTTCGAATGGTCGTTTGTGCGCTAACTGTTAATCCAGGTGTATATGCTCCGCCCAAAACAAGTGCCTCCTACTGAAGTTATTTGTATTTTAGCCGTCACAGACAAGCTTTGTCAATTTAAGCTGACTGTGCAAATTGTCAATGTGAGGTATGATAGTGTCTATACTATTCTCTAATGCCTTTCAACCTCAAAAAAACCCTTGAAGCGTCCAGTGCTTTTGGGCGCGAGGGTCTTCGGAAGCTGGCCGCTGACGACTGACAGAAATTTCATATTTGATCTTTCAACTCAATACAAACCACTATCACATAGTGATAATTTTGCAATAACAAAGAGGGAACAGAAGCCGGAGATGGGTCGTCAATACTAGTGTATCTGAAGTTCATACTAGGTTCGCTCTTGTGAAGATACTGCCACGCTTTGCATTTGCCCTGTTGTCTTTTTTGTCCAAGGTCTTTTCCAGACCTACTTTTGATTTTAACGGTGATTAACTACCTGTTTTTTTGGTAAGTTAGGAGTAAGCAAGGTGTCGGAAAAACATTTATCTAACATATGGAAAACTCTGTTGTCGATAAGCTTGTTGTTATTGATAGGGCTTCTGGGTGTTTTCGATTACTTCACCGGGCCGGAAATAACGATTATTGTTCTATATCTAATCCCCGTTGGGCTAGCGGGTTGGTATGTCGGCTGGAAAATTGGAACGCTGACTTCAGTAATGAGCGCGCTTACCTGGTATGTTGTGAATAAGCTAACATACGGGCAGACATATGAGCACCCTCTTATACCCATCTGGAATGCTTTAACTATTTTGGTATCATCCATTCTGGTCACTCGCCTTTCATCTAAGTTGTGGCAGGCTCTAAATGTTGCAGTTATGTTTGCAAGAGTAGATTATTTAACCGGCGCTTGGAATAGACGAGCTTTCCATGAACTAGTTGAAATCGAAATTTCACGACTTGAAAGACAGGGATACCCCTTTAGCATTCTTTATCTGGACGTGGATAATTTCAAGGCGGTAAACGACCGTTTTGGCCATGCTGCCGGTGATAATGTGCTCAAAGGAGTTGTTGCGGCGATGAAACGTAAACGCCGACCGGAAGATGCTGTTGCGCGACTTGGTGGAGATGAATTCGCAGTCTTACTAAGCCATACGAATGATGATGAAGCAAGAAATATTTCTTTGCGAATACAGGATATGCTCAGGGATACCGTTAGCGCTCGATGGCCGGTCGCATTTAGCGTTGGCACAATAACTTGTCATCAACCTCCTGCCTCGGTCTACGAATTAATTGATAAGGCAGACCAAATGATGTATAAAGCTAAACGAGAAAACAAAAAAGCTATTGACAGGGCATTGCACGCTGAAATTTTTAAAGCTCATACTTTCTAAACAGGAAATTACCCATCAGGCATTAAAGGCGATTTCGCTCGCCGCAATAGAAACGATTGCTATCTAAGTTACGCACTATAAAACTTATCCCCTAAACCCACCGGTACGTTTTTCGGATTCAAGTTCTAAAGATGAGATGTCGTGCCCGATGCGGTCGGTTAAGAGTTGGAGAGTTTCTTCATCGGCATCGGGGGGGACAACGATGGGATCGCCAATTATCATGCATGCTTTGGCAAAAGGTAAAGGAATTTGATACCTATCCCAGGAGGAAATGTGGATACGCGGATAGGCGCTTACACCGATGGGAATGATAGGGCAACCGGATTTTTGGGCGATAAAAAGAGCGCCTGGTTGAACTTTGTGTGATGGACCTCTCGGACCATCCGGAGTAAAGGCAAGGATTCCTCCATTTCTGACATCTCTCGCCGCTTGAAGCGCAGCTCGAACGCCTTGTCTTTTGGTCGAACCCCGAATGGTCTTAAAGCCAAATCGCGAAACGATGACATTTTGGATCTCGCCATCGCGTGATAATGAGATCATTGCAAGGAGATTCTTACCACGTAACTGATTGGCTGGTACAAACGTTCGTCCATGCCAACTTACCAAAACTGCACCCTGGCCGTTATCAAAGCGTTCTTGAATGACGCCCCAATTCTCAACCCGAATACGGAGGGTTTTACCCACTAATCGAGCCACAGACCAGACGATTGTGCCCAATACCTTCGGGCGCGCTTTTTGCCACCAATTCTTAAACATAAGTTTTTATTAATGAGAAAATTGATCCGCCGCGATGAAAACCCATTTAAAATAAAGATAGACCATCACAATGACCAAAACTCCTGAGAGGATGAGAAACGAAAGACAGCTAAGAGACCCGATTCCCGCCTTCGCTCGTTTTGTCTGAGACTCATATTCACTCTGAAAGACATTCGCCAATCGTTCCAACGCCGGCACAATGTCACCGGTCTGCTGAGCGGTCATCATTAGGCCTGAATATTCATAAGGGATAATTCGGCTGGCTTCGAATGCCGCTGCGATACCTTGGCCTTGTTGAAGAACATTCCCTGCAATCTGAAGTTGTGATGAGATGACGTAACTGGGCACTGCATTCGCTGCAGCGCGCCAAGCAGTTTCAGGCGCAATTCCTGCTGATGAAAGCCGGCGCAGGTTCAATAGAAAGAAACGCAGCGACTCGCTATGAATGCGCCCTCGCCCCTTTCCACTCAAGTTAAAAGCCATTTGATGCCTCCAACTTAAAAACTGAGGCATACTCAAAGCGCGTCGTACGAGCCAAAAGATGATATAACCTCCAACAAATAAGGGAGTGATCTTATAGAGGCATACATCCCAATATGCCCGAAGCAATATCATCACGTTAGCTGAAATTGAGATCGCGGTAGGGCTTTCTGTCGGCGTAAGTTTGGAAGATTCTTTCAATATCACTGGGATTAAAGGGATGCCATAGACCAATGTAATAATCCCGTTCCAGGTAACCAACCGCGGAAGCCACCACAAACGCCTGTAGCTAATCGATTCTTGATAAAAATCCGCCAAATCACCGCAGGCAGCCGGCATATAGCCTCCGATTTCACCGGCTCTTATCGTGCCGACTGCATGGGGGCTGAAAATGTAAGGGTAGCGCGCCATCACCTGCGAAATCGATTCCCCTCGAAGCGCGCCATCATGAATCGCAATTACCGCTTTCTTCAAGAATTTTGTTCTGATGCGGTCGGCCATCGAACGCATCGCTTCCGTAGGAACAACACCTGCATTCAGAAGAGATTGCAGTTGAGAAAAGAACAAGAAGAGCATCTTATCATTAGATAATGGAGTCTTGACGATCTCGCTGTGAGGAGTTGTATCGGTAGAAACCGCCTGGCTCTGAGGTTGAGTAGATTGATCATTAGGTTGGTTGGCCTGAATTAATTGTCGCAAAGTGAACCCGCGCTCTTTGAGGCGAACTTCGACCTCTTGCGGTGAGCTTGCCTTAATCGTGCCGTTTATTTCGCGCCCATTTTTATCAAGCGCTTGGTAATGATAGAACGCCATCGGCATAGACGCGAACCTCCTGTGCGACATTCATTTCGTGCGCCAATAAATCCTTAACACTGCGGCCGTCCGGCAAGATAAGCTTCGGTGCAATCTCATTCAAAGGCGCCAATACGAACGCCCGCTCGGCTAGGTGCGGGTGCGGAACCGTTAACTCAGGAGTTTGAATAGTGTCATCATCGTAAATCAGAATGTCGACATCAATCGAACGCGGAGCCCACAAAGTAGAACGCTCCCGCCCAAGTTCGTTCTCAACTGCTTGACAAATCTGAAGCAGTCTATTTGGTCTATGATCAGTTTGAACTTCGATAACGGCGTTTAAGTAATCCGGACCAGGTGTGGTTTCCCACGGTTTGGTCTCATAAACTCGTGAAACTTTGGTGACTACCACCCCTTTACACGCCAAGCCTTTCACCGCCTGTTGTAAATACTCCAACCGGTCACCAAGATTCGACCCCAAGCCCAGATAAGCAGTCCCCATATTCTCAATGATACCTGCCAAGCCAGACGGGAACGCAGTCTGTATTACGTAGTATATATATCCGGAGGAGAAATCAGATCGGATATGGATCATTACTATTGTGTCATTGCGAGCCGAATCTGCCTTTCGCCTGATACCCTCTTCTTTGCCTTTTAAGGATGATGGATGCTAAAATCGGGGTATGGCTGGTAGACGCGATTTGACGATACAGGAGAAGGCTTGGGCTGAGGCGCTTTGTAAATTGGGAAGCGTTGAAGAGGTTGGCGCGTGGCTACCGGATGAGCGATTACTGTTGATGGATCGTATCGCCAAAGGATTCGACGGGCTTGAATGGTGCGAGTGGCATTCTGCGCTTATGGACTGCGTGGTGAAACAGCTTTTCGAGATGGCAGTCACAAAGGCGCGTCATGAGATGCCTGGTCATACTGATGTTGAACCTGAAATCGCAGTAGTTGCGACTGGCGGGTATGGACGCCGAGAGCTTTCGCCCTATTCCGACCTCGACCTCACTTTCATCCCC
>JBAXQP010000079.1 GCA_037131655.1 bacterium
ATCGACCACATTGTGGTGTGTGAAAATATCACCGGCAGCGATTTTGGATTGGTGATAATTGCTTTAAGAGCGGGCAAGATTGGAGACCTTGCGCCTAATGACTGCTTTGACTCGGTATTATTTCTCGTCAGGATTGCCGCGGATATATAAACGAGAAAACAAGCGATTCCAACCCCCATTAAAGGATTTCGCCAACCATAATGGCTTACTAAACGCTCAAAGGGCTGCGTCCCAAAAAGTCCTCCCGCAAACCCAGTAAACAACGCCGCCCCAACCAATGCAGGGAAGTGTTTATCGCTAAACCTTAAGTCAAGTTCCTTGATCACTGAAAGGAATAATAAACTCCCTCCAAAAGCAATCAAGCATCGAAAGGCAAAGAGGGTGAAGAGTGAATGGGATAACGGGAAGAGAATACAACCCGCGCTTAGAAGCGCCCCTCCGACAAGCACGACCTTTTTCGACCCAAAACGATCAGCCGCAACCCCGCTGAATATCTGCATCCCGCCATAAATGCATAAATACAAACTGGCTAGTAAGGCGATATCAGTAGCGCTAGCTTTGAAATCAGTCTGCAGTTCGTTAAAAATAGTGCCAGGAATAGCCGCCCGCTGAAAAGCCGTAAATCCATAAAGCGCCGCCATTGAAGCGATTATTAACAAGTCCACTCGCCTACGCGAAACTGCCTCTCCAACTTTCCAAGAAATCAAAAACTACTCCTCTTACTAAGCTTTACTATTATAGACGATGAGCGTAGTGAGTATTTCTAGATTCCTAATCTTAATCCAATTTCGATACGGCCCGAAGGCTTACTTAACAGTATCTTCCGACCGTGTTTGACTAAATATACTTATCACCTGGCCTCATTCCCGTATTGCGGCCTAATAGCAAATAGAATATGGTAGGGAAGGGGAAACAGCAGCAACAGAGTACCGTTAGTATCCATGCCCACGAAGCGCGATTGTAGGCGATGTCAATCGCTGTCCAGATGCTCGTTATTAGCAACAGAAGAAATGAGAGCTGTGATATCCCTGCAGTCTTTTTTGCAATCTGATCTATGAGGACACTTGGATCAGATGAAGAACTTAAGCCTGACGCTAGCCCAGAAGATAAGCCTATTGCCATTGAGTAGAAAAATAAACCAATGCTAATCGCAAACATGATCCATGGAATTGTAATCCAAAACCCGCCCATTGACTGGGCGAGGCTGTCATACCATGACGTGCTTTGATTGCTAGGGTAATAATTATAATCATTAGCCGGCTGTGGCTGTGAATAGGGTGCGTATTGACCTGGTTGGACTGGAGGCGGGATGGCTCCAGTATATACCTCCGGAGTTGGAGGAGGCGCTTGTGGGACTGGCGGAGGGGCAAGTTCAGCACGCAATTGTCGAACTAAGTTGGATGCTCCTTGATGATTAGGATCGATACGCAAGGCTTGTTCGGCTGACTCTAAAGCATCACGCTTTTTCCCGACGGTATTAAACTCCATCGCCAGGTTATAGTGGTTTTTAACATTATTAGGTTCGAGCCTCAACGCCTGCCGAAATTCATCGAGCGCCTGAACGTGCCTGCCAACATTTGCATAGGAAATACCGAGAAGGGAACGTAATGCAGCATCAGAAGGATTGAACCGAAGCGCCTGTTCAAGCACAGGAATCGCTCGGGCATAGTCTCCTTGTTGGATTAGTTGAAGAGCCTGCGCTCGCAGCGCATCACCTTGTTCATTAGTCATATCAATTCGCCCTCATCTTAACTTATACACAGGGAATTCGTAGCCAATCAACAAGTTCCTGTAGGTTTTTTATTTCCAGATCAGGTTTTATTTGGTCCTCGGGCGATGGTACGCCTTCACGGTTAATCCAAATAGTGTTTATGCCGACCATTTTAGCTCCCGCAATGTCATGAGTACGAGAATCTCCAATAAAAATCGCTTCCTCAGGATTTGCGTCAGCGGCTTCAAGGGCGGCGAGAAAAATCTTTGGATCAGGTTTGCCCAATCCAAATTCCCCCTCGATAAAAACAGAACTGAAGAATTCATTAATTTGGAGTGTCGCCAGTTCATCACGTTGAACGTCCGCAGGCCCGTTTGTGATAATGCCGAGGAAATAATGATCATGCAATAGCTTTAAAGCCAGAAGGACATCGGGGTAGAGGCGCAATCGCTTTCGCCGATGAATATCATAAAGGCTTGAAACACGTTCGCCCAGCTGCTCATCATCGATACCGAGTACCTTTACAGTGCGAGTCATCGTTTCGTCCCGTGAAGAGGCGCCGCATTTCAAGTATCTCTCACGCCATGTCCCCGGCTTCCTTACTTCGGTCACCATCTCTTGGAAAATGGTCCAATAAACCTCATAGATAAAGTCTATTGTCAGCTCGGGTTTGATTTGGCGAATTAATTCAAACGAATCACGACGCCCACCCATTGCAGCTTCAGAATAGTTGCAAAGCGTGTCATCCAGATCAAAAAAGATTGCCTTTAAATTGCATGAGGGAACCAGCATCACACTTAAAGTGTAGCACAACCATAGGGGGGCGAAGTCGTTTCAATAGAAAAGCCTGAACAGTTACTGTTCAGGCTTAAATCCTAATGCCTAACCCCTATTGGAAATCGTCCGTTGTGTATGATCTAAAAGGCGCTTGCGGAAGCGGAGGGCATCGGGGGTTACTTCTAGTAATTCGTCATCGCCAATGAATGAGAGGGCTTGTTCCAGCATGAACTCTCGGGGGGGGATGATGACGACAGTGGTGTCTTCGGTCGAGGCTCGCATGTTGGTCTGTTGCTTAGCCTTGCATATATTGACGACCATTTCATCACCGCGGGCATTTTCACCAACGACTTGACCGGCATAAACTTCATCACCGGGGGCAACGAAGAATGCGGCTCTTTCTTGAAGCGCAGCAATCGAATAGCCCGTTGCGCGCCCTGTCTCTTTGGAGACCAAACTGCCGCGTACTCTTGATTGGATTTCGCCTCGATGGGGAGCGTAATGTTTGAAAACATGGGACATCAGACCTAAACCGCGCGTCCAGGTTAAAAAGTTAGTTCTAAAGCCCATCATGCCTCGGGTGGGAATTTCGAAGACTAAGCGGTTATTGCCGGCATCGTCTTTATGCATCGAAGTAAGCTCGCCTTTTCGTCTGGCAACCTCTTCCATAATAATGCCGAGAGAATCATCGCGAACGTCGATTGTGAGTTCCTCAATAGGCTCGCAGAGGACTTTGTCGATGGTTTTCGTGATGGCACGGGGTTTGCTGACGCACACTTCAAAACCTTCGCGACGCATGGTTTCTAGTAAGACCGCAAGCTGAAGCTCGCCTCTGCCAGAAACGCTTATTGCATGGGGATTATCAGTAGGTTCAACGCGAATACTGACGTTGATGATAATTTCCTTTTGAAGGCGCGCAGCTATGTGATGCATGGTGACCCACTTGCCGGCGCGTCCTGACCAAGGGCCGTTATTGACTATGAAATCCATCATAGTGGTCGGTTCGTCAATCTGAATTAGCGGTAACGCTTCAGGTTTATCGGCATCACAAACGGTCTCACCGATATGCACGTCATCAAAACCGCTCATCAAGATAATTTCGCCGCCGGAAGCCTCTTCGACTTCCACCCGCTTCAACCCTTCATATCCAAAAATCTTTGTGACACTAAACTTATCTTGTGTGCCATCGCGCTTGATGATGACAACCGAGTCGTTGCGTTTGACAGTGCCGCGCAAAATCTTGCCGCCAAACATCCGTCCCAGATAATCATCATAATCGAGGCTGACGATTTGAAGCTGGAAGGGCTTATTCAACTCAACGAGGGGAGGGGGTACTTTGTCGAGGATGATTTTGAATAACGGGGTGATGTCCTTTGGCTTATCATCCGGGTGAACGAGGGCATAGCCATCCGTTGCTGAAGTGAAAAGGAAAGGAAAGTCGAGTTGATCTTCATGGCAGCCCAGTTCGATGAAAAGGTCGAGAGTTTCATCAATAACTTCCAGTGGGCGTGCGCCGGGGCGATCGATTTTATTGACGATCACTATCGGTTTTAGATTCTGTTCGAGGGCTTTTTTGAGTACAAAACGTGTTTGAGGCATTGGCCCTTCGCAGGCATCTACCAGAAGTAGAACGCCATCGACCGAGCGCATAATCCGCTCAACCTCACCGCCGAAATCAGAGTGGCCGGGTGTGTCAACGATGTTGATCTTTACACCTTTGTAGTGCACTGATGTGACTTTGGAGAGGATGGTGATGCCTTTTTCGCGCTCGAGGTCGTTCGAATCCATCACGCGTTCGGCTATGACTTGATTGCTGCGGAAGGTTCCGCTCTGGCGAAGGATTGCGTCGACAAGGGTCGTTTTGCCATGGTCAACATGGGCGATAATGGCCAGATTACGTAAGTCTTCACGTATCTGGATGGTGTCGGGTTCTGCTTCAGCGATGCTCATTATATTCCTGGGGCTTACAACGAAAACGACCGATTTCTATGCTAAACAACCGGCCGTCGTTATTATTTATTCTTTAGATATGTTAATTATACCCTAAGTTATGATGTTTTTTGCCCAAGCCATTACTTGCTTGGCCAACTCAAGGGCAAATTCGTAGTCTTTCTTCGACACATCTCTTAGCATTCCAGGGTAGCGAATTTGAAGCGCATACTCACTCAGTTCAGCAACGGCGTTCATCTCTTCCGGCCAATCAATATTGACTTCATTTATTGCAGTGATTAATCTGGCAATACTATGGGTATCGGGGATCTCAATACCCTTAGCGACTAAAACTGCTTTTAAACTTTTCTCAACAGCCTGCTGTGTATGAAAGCAGAGTGTTTCATAGAGAATGTCGGGAGCTATTGCATGGCAGGCAATAGCGAGATCGCTTTGCGCATGCCGAAGCCAATCTTCAGGACTGCCAGGTTGATGTATGGTTTTTTTAGGCGGCATAGTTTATAAATTTTACTCCAGTTTGAGAGGATTAGCGCTTTCTATTAACATTTTTTTATTAATGCCGGTTGATCGTAGCAGTTGACCCTTTGCGTGGGTTCCGGTATTATTCATAGTATGAAACGATTGGTCTGGGGTTTGGTTATTTTTGCGATGCTCGGACTGGGGTGCGCGCAGTTCCCTTCAGGGGGCGGTACTGCTCAAGGAAGGCGATTGGTTATCACCCTGAAGGTAGCAGGGCGGATTAACGCCCAATATGGCACCTATTTCTTCATGATTAATACTGAACCATTCAATACCGGCGTGCCGATCAATGAGCCAATTCCAATTGTTGCGCCGCCGTGGGGGAATGGAATTGCCGAAGGACGATATAACTATTTTGTTGTGTGGAGCAGTGATTTCCCAAACGATTACCGCCTTTATCGTGTTGACCCCGACAATCTTCAGAACTATCAATTCATCGGCCGCCCTGTTGCAAGCACTTTGCCTAATATTGATGACACAGCAGTCGGCGAGTCTACCAGGACCATTCGTTTTGAGATACTACTTTCCCAAATCCTGCCGACTGCCGCTTTACCCGATCAAGTTATCGATACTATTCGCTTTAACTACATCACCACTGATAAATGGGGTGTTCTCTCCCCGCAAGATTCAAAGCGCTGGGATGCTTTGGGCAATTCCAATATAGGTGATATCAACAAGGCGATCATCTTAGACATCCGCCAGGACAAAATCGTCAACAACACCAACCGCAATCCCGACCCCTCCAGCCCTGAACCAGAAGGCGACGTCACTTTAAGCGGCCCCAACGGCCAAATGGAAAATATCACTGTCCCCGATTTAGATATCGTCGACTGGCAAGTTGAGGTTAGAAGTTAGGCGAAAGTGTCGTAGAGCGTCTTGCTCATAACTTCCCCATTGTCCCTTCAACCTCACTATGTGGTTTAATATAGGGGTATGGAATATCTTACGAGTTGGTTAAATAAAAAAGTGTATGCGCCGGGCAGTGATAAGACGGCGATTATTAAGGATTTAGTGGCAGCCAATCGGGACCCTTTACCTGAAGTGGTAGCTTTGCAAGTTGCTTTGGGGGCAGAAACCTTTTCAGTGCCACTTGCCGAATTTGCCCAAACAGGGAAGCGATTTGAACTTCCACAACCATTCGGGCTAACCCCGCGATATACACTTCTTCAAGAAGATTTTCTCCTTCGCAAGTCTATTCTTGACCGACAGATTGTCGACTTACACGGTAAGCGTGTCGTTCGTGTTAATGATGTGGCGCTTATTTGGCATCGTAACCGGCTTGTGATCGTTGGTGTTGAAGCAGGTCTATTGAGTTTGTTGCGACGGTTAGGTCTTGAAAAATTGGCGCTCAAGCTTCCCAGACGTATACGAAGAAAGCTAATGTCACAGATCATCGCCTGGAATGAAGTGGAGACCTTTGGTACGGCAGTCAAGCTTAAAATTCCCCATGAGAAGATTGCACAGCTTCACCCAGCGGATATCGCAGATATCATCGAGCAGCTTGACCCTGCTCAACGAACCCAGGTGATTGAATCACTTGACCTCGAAACGGCTGCTGATATGCTCGAAGAGACAGAGCCTGAAGTCCAAAGAGCAATTATCGAGAGTATGGATGTTGAGAAGGCCGCTGATATTGTCGAGGAAATGGAACCTGATGAGGCAGCTGATCTCTTAGGTGATCTATCTGAAGCGCGTTCTGAAGAGTTGCTCGAACATATGGAAGCTGAAGAAGCGGCTGATGTGAAGGAACTTTTAGCTTTCGATGAAGACACAGCGGGTGGCATGATGACCACTGAATATGTTGCCATCCCCGATTCTCTTACGGCCGCTGATACGATCGACCGTCTCCGCGATCTTCACCCCGATGCGGAAATCATTTATTACATTTATGTCGTTGATGAGGATGAGCAGTTGGTGGGGGTGTTATCCCTGCGAGAATTGATTGTTGCCCAGCCAAATATGCTTATCAGCGACATTATGGAAAAGAACGCAATCACTGTGCATACCAATTCCTCACCTGAGGATGTGGCGCAGGTGATGGATAAATATAACCTATTGGCCGTGCCGGTTGTTGACATGGAGAATCGGCTAAGGGGAATTGTTACAGTCGACGATACCCTTTCGACCCTTGTTCCACAACTGCGTCGACATCGACAGCAGCAAGGATCACAGGGGTAATTAGTTCAAGTTGATTTTGTAAAGTGGGCGACCCATTGGGTCGCCCCTATAAGTTTAGATGGATGAAATTTCTTGGATTGATTGTGGCAGGACGAAGACGCAGTGTGCGGTTGTTTCCTTATGGGAGCTAACAGCAATGCTTTGTGAGTAAATGGTCGCGCGAGTTAAACCTTTGACAGTGTTTACAAGCATAAACCAACTGAACGGGCCGGAACTTTATTCAAGAAGCCTGAAAAGGTTCAAGGATTTAGGGTATTAATTAGAGCCATCGGCTAATAGAAAAATTACTTGCCGTTTAGGGCTAAGAAGTCATGTTGAAGAACAGTTATATCAAGCAGATCCGGCAGTTGTTGGCGGACATCGAAAAGACTGAAGCACAAGCAATCTCAGAGGCGGCCGATGAGGTTGCTAAAGCGATTGCTGCAGATAAGCTGGTCTGGGTGTTTGGCTCATCTCATGCCGGTATTCTCGCAGAGGAGACGTTCTATCGAGCAGGTGGACTGGCTTGCGTAACACCTATCTTCTTGCCTGGTCTTGCAACCAATACGCGCCCGATAACCGCGACGAGTGAGCGTGAAAGAGAACCTGGGTATGCGAAGGAGCGACTGGTTGAATTTCCAATTGAAGCCGGTGACGTCCTGATCGTTCATTCTGTTTCAGGTAGAAACGCAGCCCCTGTTGAAGCGGCGCATTACGGAAAAGAAAAGGGCGCTTTTGTTATCGCTTTAACTTCACTTGAATACGCAACAGCATCGATTGTAAGAAATAAACACGGAAGTCCGCTACATGCTGCGGCTGATTTGGTATTGGACAATCACGCCCCTCCTGGAGATGCTTTAGTGAGTGTTGATGGCTTGGAGCAAAAGGTTAGCCCCGCCTCCACTATTCTGGGCACTGCCATTTTACATTCAATAATGGCGGAAGCGGCTATTCGTTTGGTTAAACTAGGATTGGTACCTCCGGTGTTCGTTTCGTCCAATCTTGAGGGTGGAGATGAGCATAATGCCGCCCTTATGGAACGTTATAAAGGCCGTGTGACTTATATCTAGGGCTTATTTTGCCAGCATAGATGATTTTATTGACACCTAGCGAAGGGTTAGGTAATAATACGAATATAGGCAGGGGATGAAATGCCCCTGCATTATTGTTTTAGTCGGGAGCGCGATGGAGTAATGATTAAGAAAAGATTAGCTTCGATGATAGAGCAAGCGATGGAACAGGCCAAGAGCGATGGACTGTTGACCTTCGATAAACTACCGCCAATCGATATTGAGCCTCCACGCAACCGTGCGTTCGGCGATTATTCGACTAACATTGCGATGCTTTTACGCAAGGAAATTGGCGGTGACCCTCGGAAGATAGCTGAAACTTTAGCTTCCTATTTGATGGGTATGGGTGATAGTGAGATTGAGAAAGTCGAGGTCGCCGGTGGCGGCTTTGTGAACCTCACTTTGAATAAAAAGTGGCTTGGCAGCGCTTTGCAGGAAGTTGTCAGCCAAGGCTCCAGTTTTGGTAAGCAGAATATCGGTGAAGGTAAGCGCGTACTGCTTGAATTTGTAAGCGCTAACCCAACCGGCCCAATCCATATTGCTCATGCGCGTGGTGGTGTGTTCGGCGACGTGTTGGCGCGATTGCTTGAAACACTTGGCTACCGAGTTGAGCGAGAGTTCTACGTTAATGATGCCACGAACTCAACGCAGATGTATGAGTTTGCCAAATCGCTGCAAATGCGTTATCGACAGTTGCTTGGGGATACTATCGACCTGAATGAGCTGGGATACCGCGGCGAGTATATGATTGAATTGGCTGAAGGAGTACGGGCTGAGTATGGTGATCATCTTGCCGATGGCATACTCGATGAAGTCGTTTCGCGCTTCCGCAACATTGGGCAAGAGGTAGTGTTCGAGAACCAGAAAGTAGATTTAGCCGACTTTGGGATTGCCTTTGACACATGGTTTAGCGAGCAGACGCTACATGACAAAGGTGAAGTTACCGAGACACTCGAATCCCTCCGCGTAGGTGGTTACACTTATGAATCCGAAGGCGCCGTTTGGCTCCGATCCACTGCGTTTGGGGATGATAAGGATCGGGTTTTAGTGCGCAGCAACTCACAGCCCACTTATATTGCCGCCGATGCGGCTTATCACCGCGATAAATTCGAGCGTGGTTTCGATTCTCTCATCGATATCTGGGGCCCCGACCATCATGGTTATATCGCTCGAACCAAAGCGGCGGTTGGCTCGCTTGGATACGATCCTGAGCGCTTGAAAATTCTCATCTACCAAATCGTGAAGCTTTATCGCGGCAATGAAGAAGTTCGGCTTTCCAAGCGCACCGGTAACGTTGTGACGCTGCGTGAAGTACTCGATGAAGTGGGGCGAGATGTTACGCGGTTCTTCCTATTGATGCGTTCGCACGATACCGACCTCAATTTCGACATCGAGCTTGCCAAGCGGCAATCGGACGAAAACCCTGTTTTTTACGTTCAATATGCCCATGCCCGTATCTGCAGCGTTATTAAGAAGGCAGAAGAGCAGGGGATTAAGGTTCCGACAGGTTCAGATGTCGATCTGAGTTTGCTTACTCATGAAACAGAAATCGAGCTAATCAAGCGCTTAATAGATTTCCCTGGTGAACTGCGAAGAGTAACTGAGCTTTACGAGCCGCATCGCCTAACTACTTTCGCTCAAGAACTAGCCCGACTATTCCATCTCTTCTACGATGTCTGCCGCGTTATCGGTGACGACCCAGCCACCACTGGCGCCCGCTTAGTCCTAATCAACGCCACCCGAATAGTCCTCCACAACACCCTGGAACTATTAGGAGTCACCGCCCCTGATTTCATGGAACGAAGAGAAGTGACTGTGGGCGATTGAGTAAGGGATAGAAATAGGGGGCGAAACTACCTACGTGCTTTAAGCACGTCACCCTGAGCGTAGTCGAAGGGTCTTCCGGAAGATTCCTCGACTACGCTCGGAATGACGTCT
>JBAXQP010000080.1 GCA_037131655.1 bacterium
TCACCCCTCAAAGCTGCCAAAAATGCCTGTTTCTTAGTCATTTATCGAATATCCTTTCTAGTATCTGCCTCTATCACTGCTGAGCTAACGGCAGATTTTGAAGCTATAGTATACACCAGCAAGCTACTTGCCTCTGTATTGACGGTTAAAATTAAAATAAGGCTCATAACCAACTGGACTAGGCCACCCATCACAATAGCTGCAATCCGTTGGGAATTCGCTCTCGATCATGCCGCTACGCATCCATTTCATAAGCGCCGGATGGGTACCTCGGCGTTCCATCTCATTCAGGGCGGCCGCATGCAGTCGCCGAACGACATCTTGATTCTCCGCTGCCACTTCTTTGAGAGTACCCAAACGCCATAGACGGCAGTTCTCCGGCTTGGCCGCTGCCTCAAGACACCACTCATGGTCAAACAGAGTGAAAACGGGTCCGGGACCATCTTTTTGCCAACCATCCATCGAAGTGCTCGAGATCGCAATCGGCCGCGGCGGATTTACCGCGCCTTTTGCGATCGCCAATAGATCATGGGAATCCAACTCCTGTGGCGTCTCTAGCCCGGCAAGGCTCATGACCGTGGCGAAAACGTCCTGCGGTTGAATCATGGCATCGCATCGCCCGGAACCGGCGCCGGGCGCATAGACGAAGAACGGCACATGCCCTTCCGCCTCGCGCACCGGCCAGTTCTTACCGAAGCTGCCCATTTCGCCTACTTGTGTACCATGGTCAGAAGTGAAGATGAGAGCCGTATTCTTCGCCAGGCCAGTCGATTCAAAGGTGTCCAGAAACTTGCCAAGCCAATGATCCATCCAGGTTACTTTTGCCGCATAAAGATTCTTGAGGCGTTCAGACAGGACTTCAGGTATAAATCCCTCCATCGCATAAATCCGCGGGTCAATACGGCCATCATAACCTGGAGTCTTGTCGTACATCTTTACGAACTCAGGCGGCGTATCCCATGGCTCATGGGGATCAAACGAATCAACCCATAAGAAGAACTTGTCCCGTGTCTGATTGCTCTTGAGGAAATCGCTCCCTCTCAGAAATACTTGGGCCGCGTTCCAGTCTTCGTAGACTTTGCGCTTGCGGTTAGTGCGGATATAGGCATTGATGGGCCTGTTCATCATTCTCTCAGCATCAACAAAATCCAACTGCGGGTCTTTCGTCCACCCGTCCAGCATATACCCCCCGTCATCCATCCACCGCCTGTCAACTTCCGCCCCGCGTACGAATTCCCACCCATGAAAAGGCCAGTCAAAGTTATGGCCGCCGTTGACCAGATGGGGGGTGTCGTGGATGAGTTGGGTGCAATAGCCATGCTCGGCAAGCGCCCGAGGTAAGGTCGGCACATCAAAAGGAAGTGGACCCCAGACGTTGAATGGACTGCCGTATCGGCCAGTGATGACGTCTTTCCGATGAGGAATTGTCGGAAAGCTAGCAGTATAGGCACGATCAAATACCCATGATTTAGCCGCCAACCGATCCATATTGGGTGTGATGATCCAGTCATTGCCATTTGCGCCTACAAAATCATAACGCAATGTATCCGCGATAATCAGAATAATATTCATTCCAACCCCACCTCACCAGCTTCAGCGATTATACCTCTAGCCTGACAATTAACTACACCCTCAACCCCCTGCGTTCGTTGTCAGTGGATTGGACTTCTTCTTGCACTAAAATCGACCATGCGCCTATCTTTAAAGCCTGTTCGAGCTTCTCAAACGCACGCTTGGGATTGCCGCACCTTGTCCAAGCACGTGCTGATTTAACAATAAGCTGGGCTAGTTTCTCTAAATTGCGCTGTTCATCTTCTGTGTAATTCTGAATCGATGCGACAATTATCCCCTCGGCGATAATTCGGTCAAAGTCTAGGCCAACACTTTCAGCGAATTCTCGCTCCTCCAGTTCTGATACAACAGCTTGGGATTCATCCGCTCTCTGCTTATAAATCGCAAGGAACCAACTCGAAGCAAAAAGAGCGATGCCGAATAATAAAACCCAAAACGTTTGTGTTGTCCCCTCTTTTATCCACCACTCACTTGCACGACTTCGAAGCAAATTATAGTCATCGCTACCTATGCTATCCTTTAACGCAACTTCGACTGATTGCTTCTCAACCGCATTTTCAATAAACTTATCAACCCTATCCCTACCGATTGTCGCTTCAAGATAACGAAAAACCGTTCGGTATTCCTGATAATCTTTTGGCGACCATGAGGTTCGAACTGAATTGTAACCTGTTTGAAAAATATATGCGTCTTTGCTATCAGAAAGCCAGAGCGCAACCCCTTAATGAAACCATTTTGGAAGCTTATCGGCATTTAATCCCAACGATGAGGTGATATATGCGTGAGCCAGTTCATGCGAAATCGTATCCTGCAACTCGGTCTCGGACTTTTCAGCCTTTTCAATAGCAACAAAACGGCATCCCCAAGTAACCCCTCCGACATTCTCGCCAAAAAGTGAACGCACCAGCCGAGGCATACCATCACGATAAGGGTAGATACGGACAATTGCCCCTCCCGAAGGTGTCTTGAGATGGATTTCATCCCGCAATCGCCTTATTGCCTTATTATCCGATTGTGCAAAATTCACGATATAATAACGTTCGCCCGGCACTGTCTCGTTCGAAGTAAAAGCGATTACTTTAGGAAGAAACTTCAAATAGGCTCGATTTTCTTCTGATCGCAAAAGAGTTGGGCGCTGCTCGAGCATCGTAAGTTGCGCGCGAGCACTCGCATTAACTGTTGCCATATCTAGATTGGTTGAAATCGGATAATTGAAGATGTCTTCAGAATCGGCAAATGAACACATACATGTTAGCAATAATGCCAACATGCATATCATCCGAATTATCCATCCTAATCTAACAATCATCATCTTCCAACCAATCAATCCTATTCTACTTTTACCACAACCAAGACGTTCTCCAGGAATACCTCGAAAAGAAATTCAGAAAACGTTGAGCTTTCACAGTAAACTCCAGTATGATAGCATTCAAGCATTGAATGCGAGGTATTTAATGATGATGGGACCATACGGTTGTCACTACGGTTTTGGGGGCATGGGATGGATTGTGATGCATTTCTTTTGGCTTCTCGTCCTCATCGGGTTTGGACTACTTTTGGTCTATTTTTCCCGCAAAAAGTCGGCACAAATGCATGGACCAGCTGAAACAGCGCTCGATATTTTAGACAAACGCTATGCCAGGGGAGAAATCACACACGAGGAATATGAGCGCATCAAACAGAATATTTCCAATAAAGGAGAGTAAATCATGTCCAACAGACGACTGATTAGCATCTGCTTTCTAATTTTGATAGTCATCATTGCAGGTACCGTTACTTCATGCAAACGCGCTGATAATAAAAGCGCCGCACCCAGCAATCCGACAGTTCAAACAGTTCAGAGCAACAGCCAACGAATATACATCTCTGCGTTAGACAGCTCCGGCAATTCCATTCAATTTACCGATGGTACTGCATGGTTTAAGTCCAGCGGTGGGAGTTGTATCACTTGCCACGGCGCCAATGGCAAAGGGGGAATAAAAGTACCCGATACCCATGAAACCTCCCCACCAATAACCTATCACGCCCTATCAAAACAGTTCTCCCCTCCTTACAACGACGCCCTCGTGGAGCGAGCAATTACCAAAGGTTTGGATTCCGAAGATAAACCCCTCGACAAAGTCATGCCCCGATGGAAAATGTCGGATAAGGATTTAAATGATTTGATCGGATACTTGAAGACGCTGGATACATCACCCTAAGCAGCTTATATCTAGAAGCACAGTAGCGCCAGCATTATGCCAGCACTATAGCGTCATTGCGAGGCAGTTTGTGCCGAAGCAACCTCCTCCAAGACATTCCAGACAGATACCACGCCTTCGGTTCTGAATGAAACTTTACAGATGTGCAGGGAACAGAGCCACCCAAATCCGCTTCTCTGAGTAGGCCTTTAGGCCAAATCGAAAGGCTCCGGAGACCCCCTTGTATTCCCCCTTGGAAAAGGGGGAAATTTGCTGTATCTACCTTCGCCTTTCACCCTTTATGCCGGTGCCTGTTGATGACATCGTCTTGGACATCTTCCGGAAGGCCTACGAAGCGGGCGGAGAAGCCGCCTACTCTTACGACCAAGTGTTTGTAGGCTTCGGGATTGGATTTAGCTTTGATTAGCTCTTCTACATCAGTTGCATTGCCCTGGAAAATTTGGCCGCCCATCTTCAGGAAGCTTTTAACAATAGCTCCGGTGACTTCGGGGGTGGCCCATTGAGGGTCGAGGTCCCACATACTGGAAGCGCCACCAGCAGCATTGGCGAGGTCGAGGGTTGTCATAGAACCTATTGCGGCAGTGATGCCTTCGGTCATTGAGGCATTCGCGGGGGTAATACCCTGGGAAATTGGCGTTCCTGCGAATTGGCCATCCGCAGTTGCGCTTAACTGATCACCAACCCATGGCGCCCACATGAAGGTGAAAATAACCATCTTTGCCCGCCCACCGAAACGATTGCGATAGCCCATGTAAATATCCGTAAGAGTGTTCCAAAGACGCTTTGTCATCGCATCGGCTTCAGCATCCTGCTGGCCATACTTTGGCAGCGATCGCAGCTTTAAGCGCAGAGTTTCATAGCCTTCGAAATTAGCTTTTATTGCGGCCAACAGCTCTTCAGCCGTACAAAGTTTATCGTCATATACGGCTCGTTTTAGGGCATGAAGGGCATCGGCGGCATTGGCGATCCCCAAGGGATCGACACCATAGTGATGATAACGCGCTCCGCCATCCTGCTGGTCGCGGCCTCGTTCAAAACAGTCAGCTATCATACTCGATTGAAGGTAAGTAGGCCGATGTTCAGCCATTGTCTCGCTAAAAACATCCAATTGCCTGAAACGGAAAATTTGCTCACGTTCCAACTCATTAGCAAACGCTGTATAAAACTCCTCAAAATCAGCATAACCGGGCAACGTCTTGAGGTCAACCCCCTCAAGACGTTGCCCCAACCGCATCGCTTCCCCGCCCGTTATCACAAGCTCCAGGGTCAAAGGTACGCTATGCGTGGCAGCAAAAAGAAGGTCACTGTTCATCCCCTGCGGCACAATCTCCATACAGCCGCCGCAGGTGTACATCATCGAATCTTCCGATGTAAGTCCAACCTTCTGCAAAGCCGCAGTGATGATTGGGTCATTCAAAATCTGAGCACGATTTCGCCCTTCGAGCAGATAACGCGCAGCAAGTTCAATATAATCCTGCGGTGGATCACTTGGCATTCGCATATAAACAGAAGGATGCGTCTGGTCGAGTTCAATAATCGATTCGACGAAAATATGCGATAACGGATTCACCGCTGATGTACCATCAGGATTACTGCCCCCCAAAACAATTGCCTCGACCCATCCGTCAAACCCCTGAATACGCTCCTCTAGCCGCATTAAAAGTTCATCGATAAGCTCGCGCGCCTCTTGTAGCGTACATCGGCCATCCTCCAAGTCCTTTTTAAGATAAGGCCAGAGGAAGTAATCGACACGGCCAGGACCATTTCCACCAAAGGGGCATTCGCGCATTACTGCTAAATATTGAATGAGGAAAGCTTGAGTCGCTTCACGGAAGTTCCGCGCAGGATAAGCCGGTACTTGGCGGCAGATTTTGATAAGCTCTTCGAGACGGGGTTTATCATCCGCAGAAGCTTCGGCAAGGGCTTTTTCTAAAGCAACTACATGGCGCTCAGCCCATCGGAGAACCGATTCCCAGACGATTATAACCCCCTCATAAAACTCTTTTGCCGTTTGGTCTTTGGGGGTTTTTAACGCCTCACGATACTCATCGAGTAACCCAATGATGCCCTTTTGAAGTATCCAATCCCAGTGCCAGGTAACGTGCCCAGGACCAGCGCCACCGCCGAATAGGTCAATCGTGCTCACATCAGCCGGACTGTTAAATCGGCGAGCGACTTCTTTATTTCCTTCAGCGCTCCAATCTGGACCTGCCGATTTGCCCTGACCGCCACCCAAGTGATAGACCATTCCCACTAAACGCTCTTCGGGAAAGAGATAAACTGGCAGCGCATCGAATCCACTGGCCAATGAACGGGCTTGACGCTCTCTTATAGTCAGATGAGCATACGCCTCATACGCATCGCCTTTAGCCGTACTGAAGATACCTTCGTCAGGAGGTTGATTGGCCCCTCGAATTCGAGAAGCGGCCACCATCCGCTCTATTCTTTCCGAAGGCCCTTCGGTCAGCCCGCGCTTAAGTGTTGTAATCAACTATTTATCTCTTATGCTTGGTTCGGGCGATGATGTGGTCCTGCATCTGGCGGTCTTGCAGGATGAACTGCTGGCTAAAGCCGGATATGCGCACGAATAAGTTGCGGTAATTTTCCGGTTCGTCTTGCGCTGCTTTCAAAGTCTCAGCGTTGCAGACATTGAATTGCATCTGCCCAACACCCTGCTTAATAGCGGTCGTCAGCAGGTCAACGAATGCGCGGCGCTTATGACCCTCTTCCAGCATCTTCGGATCGGCTTCGAGAATAGCCGAACTGCTTGCCGCGGCCATATCGTGTGGTATCTTCGCCAACGAGTTTACAACAGCCGTAAAGCCTTCATGATCTCTTCCCTGCATCGGCGACAAACTGTAAGCCAATGGTTCGCCTGAAAGTCGACCATCCGCGCTTGCTCCCGTGCTCTTGCCATAGTGGATAATTAAGGTGAATGTAAACAAATGAACATGGAACGAACCGCCCGAAGGCGTCTTATACTGCCCTAGCAAATCGCAATATTGGCGAGTAATCTCGGTGGCATATTTATCGGGCAGTGGCTCATCGTTGCCGTACTTCGGCAGCTTATTACGCAGATACAAACACAGGTCTTCCTTACCAGAAAAATTGGTCTTGAGCGCTTCAAGCAACTCCGCGCCTGTAATCGTCTTGTCGGTGAAAACCGCCTTTTCAATCGCTGCAAAGCTATCAGCCACATTCGGAATAGCCATCGCAGCGCTGGAGTGATAGTTGTACTTCGCCCCACCTTCAACAATATCCATCCCTCTTGCGATGCAGTCCTCGGTTAGAAGCGATAGAAATGGCAATCGGTAATGATAGCGATTCATAAGCTCTGAGCGGTTGGAGAAATAGGTCATTAAATCAACGAAGTGAGTGAGCTGCTTGGTATAGGCGGCTGTTAAGTCGTCCATATTCTTAAATTCGGCCAGTGTGCCGGTCTTAGGTCCGACCTGCTCGTTCAGCAGGAAGTCGCGGCCATCATTCATCGCGAGTTCCAAACATTTAAGCAGGTTAATCCAATGGCTCACCGCATGAGGGCTGGTCTTACCGGGAATAGTAATTTCGATACAACCAATAATCGCATATTGGCGCGCATCCTCAATCGGAATACCCTTAGCAACAAGAGCAGGAACGATTGCTTCGTCGTTAAAGAAGAACGGAATGCCTCCGCCTTTGGCGAGCAGGTCAACACAGCGCGCTAGAAGCTCCTGGGGTGAGTTCTTATGCACTCGGCATGAGAGACAACGCACGAAGCCAATATTTTCAGTTACGTCCAAAATCAAATAGCTCAGCGGATTAGAGGCATCTGTGCCATCGGGATGCTGCCCACCGATGGTCGCCTGCTGGACGTCATACGGTTGGTACAGCTTTACCCAAAGCGCCGCAATCACTTCTGCAGCTTCTTCCCAAGTAGTTCGCCCTGCCTCTAGGTCGGCTTCGAGATAGGGCCAGAGGAACTGGTCGAGACGGCCAATGCTGTTGGCGTTCACACCATCTTCAAAAACCGTAATCATATGCCCAAACCACAACGCCTGACAAGCCTCACGGAAAGTACGTGCGCCATGAGCCGGAACCTGCTCGCAAACCTCAGCTATATCCAACCATTCCTGCTTTTGAACAGGGTCTTTGCAGGCCTTAGCTTTTTTGCGTGCATAAACTGCATGGTTGAGGCCGAATTGCATCCCGCCTTCGCACAATACCTTCAAGCCAAGCAAATAAGCCCTCTTGGTAGGCATAAACGGATCGTGTGGTGTCAGTTTGTCAAGCGACGCTTGGATTTCATCTTTCAAACCGCCGAAACCAAGGCGGATGAACTTCTCGAAATCGCGCACGCTGTGGTTGAGGTCACCACCCCAGCCGGCTGTAACGCCATGTCTTCCGCCTAACTCAATTCCTTCTAAAGGAGGATCAACCGGAGCTATTTCACCAAACTGGAACGGTTCCTGTTTACACCACTCGATAAATTTAGCCTTTTGCTCGTCGGTAAGCGTAGACTCGGTAATATACTTTGTCCACCCCTCACCGAGTTTCACACAAAATTGAACCCAAGAACCACTATTACCATGCTCGCCTACAATGATTTCACCCTGCTCGATTGCGACGGGTATGTTCCGAAGCACATTGGCCATACCGGAACAGCTTTTTATAGGAAGAGACTTGAACTTTGCGGACATCCAACCTTCCATATAGAAGTAGTTGCGGTGGTGGTCGAAGTAGGAATCCCACGTTCGATCCATCGCAATCTGCCTAAGACGGCAAATCAGTTCCGATGGTTCGTATTTACTTGATGCTCGATCTAAAACTTTCATATTCTGCTCCTACCACATCAAAGGCCAACATATTCCGAATCATTAGACGATAACAGTGAGCTTCCGGTTCACCCAATACTAAAGCTATCATACCTATTATTCCAACTTTGAAGCTCCCAATACAATAGTATTATAACACTCAAATCAAGAGAATGCATCCTATTTGGCGCCAGTTTTTTAGCTATGATACATTTTTCTTGTGCAAGCAAAATATAAAGCTCGGAACATAACGTTCCGAGCTTTATAAAATAACCCAATATTACTTATCGAGCACAGCAAGAATGTCGTCTTGACGGACGATGGTAAAGTCTTTGCCGCCAACGGTAACTTCAGTACCGCCATACTTGTTTAAAAGCACGCGGTCTCCCACATTCACTTCCATCTGGGACAGCTTGCCGTCTTCCATCATTCGGCCTGGGCCGACTGCGATGATTTCGCCTTCATGCGGCTTCTCTTTGGCGGTCTCGGGAAGAAAAATTCCCCCTCTGGACATCTCATCCGCCGTCTTAATTGACACAATAATTCTATCTCCGAGCGGTTTCAACATAATCTATAGCCTCCACGTTTCTATCCTCATCACTTACCTTACGTATGGTATGGATAAGAGAATTAAGAAGATATGCCGCCCGGGGGACTCGAACCCCCAAGCCCTTGCGAGCACTGGCACCTGAAGCCAGCGTGTTTGCCATTTCACCAGGGCGGCCTGATTAGGACAATAATTTACCCCATTCGGTTCCCCGTGTCAACATCACCCCCAAACCCAAGCATGACAATAAACCCTATCTAGGTAGTATAAGGGTTAATAACTAGCAAGCTTTTAAAGGAGATTGCCTCTAATTTCATGTGTCTTTAAGAAATCTCTTGCCGCTTAGGCGAGCGGGGTGAAGTTTTTCTCGGATTTCTATACTGACATTATGATTAGGTTCGCTATGCTCGGAGGCAACAAAGGCAAAGCCTATTCCTCTATCTAAGGTGGGTGAAAAGACGCCGCTGCTCATTGAACCTATCTTTACTCCATCTATTAGCACTGGATAGCCTTCGCGAGGGACAATGCGTGTCTCCATAACAATTCCAACACTCTTACGTTTAAGCCCATCAGCACGCACCTGATTGATGACATCTGAACCAATAAATTGCTTGTTCTTGGAAACCACCCAGCCCAAACCTGCTTCGATTGGGTTGATTTCGGAGGTCAGTTCGTGGCCGTAGAGGGGTAAACCGGCTTCAACTCTCAATACATCCCGCGCAGCCAGTCCGCAAGCTACAGCGCCTGCATCGATTAGAGCTTGCCAAACTATCGGAGCATCATTTGCAGCCATAATAAGCTCGAAACCATCTTCACCTGTAT
>JBAXQP010000081.1 GCA_037131655.1 bacterium
TTTACTTATATGCGGTTGAACTCGCAGTAAACGACAAGTCTCATCAAGTCCGGCCAGGTTTACTTCAGGCCTAACTCTGCTATTGGGTTAATGTTAGACTTTGCGTTTTCTGCGTAGCATGCCAAGAGCGCCAAGACCAAGCACTGTGACGGTGACTGGTTCAGGCACAACACCTACTTGCAGGACAACGCTGTCCGCACCGCAGTTATAAGTACCGGAGTTATTAGAGTTAATAGCAAGCGAAATCTCACTGATATTGAGGGCACCGCTTTCGGCCCCGACCACATTACTGCCGGATTCTACGAAAAAGGATGTCAGAATATTGGCAGTCGGGGTCGCTTGCGACGCCCCACTAATTGCCATCGCTATCGCTGCCACTGCACAGATTGTCAATAACTTATTCATTTGTTCTGACCTGTTCTTGCTGTAATGGGGTATCTATTACACCCATTTCTCCGGGTTCGATTGCTTTACTCAGCGTTGCCCCGAAATTACGCGCCGAATTTTTTGTTTGCCACCTGGTTCAGATCGTAACCACCAAATAACATTATTATTTTACGTTAAGTTGGTTAAAATAGCTGTCAACTATAGAATGATTTAATAAGTATTAAATTCCTAGTAAAACAGGTGAGTTTTGGGTGATAACAGGAGTGATATTTATTTTGAAGTATAATAAGTTATTAATAAGGAAGAACTTATTTACTCGTTATATTTGCTATTATATCCTTAGGGGAGAGTAGGCTTTGACAAACTTCTGGAGTATTCATCTTGACTATATTCACATCATATACGGCGTTAGTTTGTTGGCGCTGGCTATTAGCTATGTAAGTGCATGCAAAGCTAACTACATAGTGATGCCATTAAAGCTTATCGTAGCTTTTGGCTATTTGGAAGGATCAAGCGAGTTGCTGGGCGCTTTTGGGCACAGCTTAGATCATTCGTTTTGGCTTGAGCAAGTGCGAGCAGTATTGTCATCACTATCTTATCTTGCTCTTTTCGAATTCGGTAGACTCCATGCACAAGGCAGAAATTCTAAACTCGGCTCGCGTTGGATTTACCTGCCAGCGCTGGCTCCGGCTATGCTGTTAGCAAGCTCAAGTACTGAGAGCGCCATAGCTGCCTATCACTATGGTATTGGGTTGCTTGGAGCGATGCTATCGGCATTCGCATTTTACCGAGCTGCGGGTATTCGTGACGCAGCCGGTAGCTTAGGACTTAAGTTGGCAGCAGCAGCCATGGCGATTATCGGGCTGACAATCATAATCTCATTGCCTAAAGCCTCGTTTATGCCTTGTATATGGATTAATGCCGACAACTTTTTGCTGCTGACTAATTTCCCGATAGAGTTGTTGTCTACCGCCAGCGTTATTCTCTGTACATTTGGCTTTTGGCTTCTTTACCGGTCAATAGCGGATAATTCCGCCTTCGAGTACCTCATCGATGTTCCCGTTTTACTGGTTGGGTTACTGCTAGTGACCGTGTATGGTTGGATAGGAGCGGATATAAGAGGTCGGTCAGTGGATGAGGCTATACGCTTAACCTTATTACGACAAGCAACTTCGATAGCGAGAACGATCAGCCCATCGTTAATCGAGCAGATGTCATTCAGACCAGAGGATAGCACCTCGCAACAACTTGTCAATCTCAACGCGAAATTATCATCTTATGGGAGCTATGCCCATTTAGACAACGTATACGGCCTTGCCATGCGAGATGGGAATGTTGTATTCGGTCCGGGAAGCAAGGGCGATAAGGCATCAGGTTTCCGTCCATCAGGAACGGTTTTCGCAAATCCGCCAGAGAGTCTCCTCAGCGTTTTCAACAACAAAAAGTCGGTTGTTGTCAGCCCCTACACAAATGAGCGAGGCAATTTCGTTTCTGCATTCGCCCCTGTTATAGACACCAACACGAGCAAAGTATTGATGGTAGTTGGCCTGGATATTAAGTCCATTAGTTTAAAAAATGAGATCGCCAATTCCAGAAGGTCCGCAATACTCATAACATTAATAGGCCTCATCCTAATTGTGTGTGCAGGGAGCATATTATGCTTCATTCGGCAGAAAAGGTGGCAAAATCAATTTGTCGTGCGACATTTGGATGCTCTGTTGATTTTGTTTCTTGGTGTTATCCTATCTTCCCTGGTGGCTCTGAATGTTCGCAATTCTGAGATGCAAGACAGGCAACATGAATTTCAGCGACTAGCAGATGCCAGATATCAAATTTTGGAGGAATTACTTTTTCGAGTACAGCACGATTTGGAAAGTTTAGCTCGTTACATTGAGAACGACCAAAATATGTCCCTGCGTCAATTTGAAAATTTTGCAAGACAGCCCCATGACACCTCCTTTATCCAGGCATTGGAGTGGATTCCGCAGATATCTACGCAGGACAAAGAGGGCTTTGAAGCGAAAATCAGCAATCAATACGGCAAACATTTCCAGATAACCGAGAAAATAGCGGATGGCAGCAGTATTCCGGTTGCCAAGCGAGATTATTATTATCCAGTTTGTTTTGTGACGCATTTGCGCGGCAATGAGAAAGCGATAGGATTTGATCTTGGAAGTGAGTCCAAACGCTTGGCAGCACTCCGAAATGCCATTACGACCGGCCTCCCTACGGCGTCTGCTGCGGTTACATTGGTTCAGGAAACTGGAACACAAAATGGTGTGCTAATCTTCAACCCAGTGCGAGGAAAAGACGGCATTCTCTTAGGATTTTCACTCGGAGTGCTTCGCATGCAGAGCTTTTTGGAGCGCGGGCTGACTTATAGCGGGCGCAATGATACACAGCTTGCCTTAGACATAATTGATTTATCTCAATCTGGAGAGCCGAAGCCGTTAGCGCACTTTCCTCCAAATGGCAGTTTCAATTCGCAAAGTGATGTCGGCCAGTCCTCTGGATTAACCTCGTGTTCTTACCCTGTTTTTACATTTGGGCGTCCCTGGGTGGTGAACGTACGTGCAGGAACTTCATACCTTTGGTCACCTCTGGTTAGCACATGGCAAATTGTTCTAGTGATGGGTATAGCCCTTGCTGTGATGATAGCTGTTCTGGTTGGGTATTGGGGTGAACGACGAGCGGACATGGAGGCATTGGTCAGGGAGCGCACCAGAGAATTAAAAGAAAATGAGAATCTGTTGGATCGTGCAGTTGAGGGTACCGGTATCGGACTCTGGGGTTGGAACGTGTCGACGGATGAAGTGATATTCAGTTCCAAATGGGAGGAGATTCTCGGTTATACGCTTAAAGAATTGCAATCTTTTGGACATCAGATATGGCACGAAATTTGTCAACCAGACGATCTTCAACTTTTCACTGAACAGCTTAACAAGCACTTCGTTAAAGAAACGGATCGATTCAACTGTGAAATCCGAGTAAAACACAAAGATGGTCACTGGATGTGGGCACACTGCCGTGGAAAAGTATCAGAATGGTCACCTGACGGCAAACCGTTGCAAATAGCGGGGACTCTCAGCAACATTACCGATCGCAAGGAAGCTCAGATAAGAAATACCAATGCTTCAGTTCGCATACAACAACAAAACACGATAGTCAGTGCGTTAATGCGTTCTTCAGACATAGGAGATGGCAACGTTAAATCGTTAGCACGATATTTAACTGAAAATGTTTCTTACTCGTTAGGAATTGAACGCATAAGCGTATGGCTATTCAATGACGACGCTTCTGAATTGCGATGTTTAGACTTATTCCAAGCAACTTCGAAAGAACACTCGAGTGACATTGTACTGACCGAAGCGAGTTTTAAGAGCGAATTAGATCAACTTAAAAACGGCTATTACGTGGATGCACACGATGCTCAAACTGATACTAGAACCGCAAGTTATCTTGAAGCATACCTAAAGCCGATGAAGATAGCGTCTATGCTGGACGCTGTTATCTGCACTGGCGAAAAGATTCTAGGAACGCTACGCTTCGAATACGTTGATACAGCCCATCTTTGGGAACAAGATGAAATATCGTTTGCATGTCAGTTGGCTGACCAAATAGGGATGGCCATCCTTAACAAGGACCGTCTGCGAGCTGAAGCCACTGTGCGCAAAACCGAAACGAACCTTAGACAATTCTTTGACACTGTTCCTGAAATGCTCTTTGTACTTGATAGTAATGGTTCCATACTTCACGCAAATAAAGTCGTTATTGATCGCCTAGGCTATGAGCTTTCCGAACTTATTGGCCGATCCGTACTTGATCTCCATCCACAAAATCGACTTGATGAAGTACAGTTTATCGTTACCGAGATGCTCGCTGGACGGCTTATTTCTTGTGTTGTGCCTCTGGAAACCAAAGATGGCAAACAAATTCCAGTTGATACTCGTATTGCTATGGGCGAGTGGGATGGCAAGCCAGCGATGTTCGGTGTTACAAGGGATGTGGCCGATCTTAGGTTGTCGGAAGAGAAGTTCTCGACAGCTTTTAACGGAGCTCCTATACTTATGGCTATTTCATCTGTTGATGATGGCAAGCTGATTGACATAAACGAAGAGTTTGCCCGCGCGACGGGCTATACCCGGGATGACTCGTTAAACAAGACCACGACAGAGTTGGGCTTGTGGGTGAATTCAGAGGAACGTTCTTCTGTAATGGAAATGCTCAAGCTGAAACCAAATTTTCGCGATATTGAGCTTCAAATACGCGCGAAGGATGGTAGAGTTCTTTATGGCATTTTTTCAGCTCAACTGATCCGTTTCGGCGAAATCTCATATGTCTTAACGACTATGGTAGACATCTCCGATCTGAAGAAAGCGCAAAAAGAATTGCTGGATACAAACGCTGAACTAAAGGATGCCTCACTTTATGCACAGGAAATGGCGATACGAGCGGATAAGGCTACGGCAGCTAAAAGCCAGTTCCTAGCAAATATGAGCCACGAAATAAGGACACCGCTGAACGGCGTTCTGGGAATGACTGAGCTACTTATTGATACCGACTTGGACTCAGAACAAAGACATTATGTCACTATGCTCAAATCTAGCGGTGAATTCCTGCTTGGTTTGATTAGTGATATACTAGACCTCTCCAAGATTGAAGCTAACGCAATTGAAATAGAGCATTTGCCATTTAATGCTTGCACTTTAATTGAAGATGTCATAGATACCTTTGCTTCTACTGCAAAGATAAAGGGACTTGAAATCGCATCTGTATTCCCACCAGATGCCCCAAAAATGTTAATTGGTACACCGGGCCGCATCAAGCAGATACTTAACAACTTGGTCTCCAACGCCGTGAAATTTACACACCAAGGCGAGATAGAAACATCGGTTTCTGTGGTCTCAGATACTGATGTCGGGATCATGCTGCGCATTGATGTTCGCGACACAGGAATTGGCATACCGAGAGAGTTTCACGAAAAGATTCTGTCACCTTTCACACAAGTCGACAGCTCTGTTACCCGCCAGTATGGCGGGACCGGCCTTGGCTTATTTATATCCAAGCGTCTAGCTGAACTGATGGGAGGACAACTTGGACTAACTAGCGAACCAGAACAAGGGTCTTCATTCTGGTTTACCGTTCTTCTGAAGAAACAGTCATGTTCAGGAACTGAAGGATCTCATATTGCCTTTTCTCGAATACTTATTGTGGATAGCCATTCTGCAAGCCGAAGAAGTCTGTCAAGCAGTTTGAGTTGCTTGGGCGCACAACACGACAGTGCCTCGTCCACAACACAAGCGTTAGAGTTGTTGCAAGCAGCTATGGAAGAGAACAAACCGTATGATCTCGCGCTTATTGATGTGACTAATGCCGATCACAATGGCGCTGAGCTTGCTCGCCTTATTAAGTCAGAGCCTGCTTTCGAACAGTTGAACATGGTAGCACTGACATCGTTCTTGCCTGACTCGGCCGTTCAGATTTACAGGTCGATGGGTTTTCAGAGGTTTCTTTCTAAGCCAGTACGTCAGGCTGCCCTGCAATCGTGTCTAAGTGAGTCCTCTATGCAAATCGCCTTGGGAAAAGCGGATTCAAAACCAACGCTTTTTAGACATACGATATCGGAGATCAGTAAAAAACACACTCGCGTGCTAGTAGTGGATGACAATACTACCAATTTGGAGGTCACCCTACTTCTTCTGCAAAAACTCGGATATACAGTTGATACGGCACGAAACGGCTTAGAAGCTTTACGGGCTTTTTCCAATTATCCTTATGACCTTGTATTGATGGACTGTCAGATGCCTGAAATGGATGGTTATCAAGCGACAGCCGCCATACGAGGTTTGGATTCAACAACCAGCAATCCAAGAGTACCTATTATCGCCATAACCGCTGGGGCGATGTCTGATGACCGTGAAAGATGTTTTGCTGCAGGAATGAACGATTATATCCCCAAGCCCATTGATTTCAAGCTCTTGGCTAATTTAATAGAACACTGGCTTGCATCACCACCTGATTCAGACGGTACAACCGAGTTAGGTGACTCTGAACAAGATTCTTTTGTTGTCCCTATCTCAGTCAACCAAACCGAGTCATTTATTATGTCAAAAGATCCTGCAGTGTTTGATGCTAGTGTCTTGATGCGCCTACTAGATGGCGACCAAGAATTAGCGAACATCTTCACAAACCGATTCTATCAGGACTGCTTAACACGTTTAGATATCCTGAAAGAAGCTTTCAAAAACGATCATTTTGATGTTATTAAATTCCAATTACACGCGATAAAAGGGGCCTGTAAAACTGTTGGTGCGGTAGCATTGGGACAAGTAGTCGAAACGGCAGAGGATTGTTGCATAAGAGGAGAATTCGATCTGCTTAAGGACATTCTTCAAGAAATAATACGCAGCGTCAAACAGTTGGCTGAAGCCATCCAATAGCAACCGCAAAAGAGGGGGGTCGGGCTTCAGAATAATTTGTACTGTTAATCTTTGGTTCAAGTGTACACTCACGTGTTCTGTTATTCTCTTCTTTTTCTAGAAATCATCCGATAGAAGAAGAGGGAGCAATTAGACCTTGAGTGAAATAATAACAGAAATCAAGCTCGCCACACATCGCCCCAATAAGGAGAGTACCGTATGCCTAGCGATAGAAGCCTTGATGAATTAGCGAAACTTGTCCTTATTGTAGAGGATCACGCCATTGTAAGGGAACTGCTGGCAGTCAAGTTTATCAAAGAGGGGCTAGCATCTGAGGTACTTGAAGCGGGAACCATTGCAGAGGCTGCAGAAATGGTTGATAAGCATAAGCCATCTATAGTGATCAGCGATATTTTGATGCCTGATGGCAATGCATTAGAATGGGTCGCTCGCGTCAAGCAAAAGAATCCTAAAATGAAACTTATCCTGTTGACATCACTCAACGACAAAGCCTCATTGATTACTGCGGTGAGGTCAGGGATTGACGCTTACATCATCAAAACAGCGCGCATTGACAAACTGTTGGATATCATACGTTATGTCCTGCAAGATCGGATTTACTATGACCCCGAAGTTAGCAGCTACTTGCTGGCAGATATGATATCAGGAAGGGAAATGGGATCGCTATATGATGAAATCTCTGGTATAGATTGCTCACAGTTATCTCGGCGAGAAAGAGATGTCCTGACATTACTGACTTACGGGCATTCAAATGCCGAAATAGCGCGTAGACTTGTTTTAAGCGAGAATACAATTAAAACCCATGTGTCGCGCATATATAAGCGTTTAGAGGTGAGCTCCAGGCGGCAACTGCTTCCAAAGAACCTCAAATTGGGCTAAGGGCTTGTGTGATACACTTCCCTGCCTCTGCTTGGTGCAGTGCTATCACGATCTACGGTTCTGAATTACTCTTCCTTTTGATTTCCTATATCTTCGCAAATTAATATTGCTGCTTTTTAACCACTAATACTAAACTTGGACTAGATAAGAAGCGGCAAATCAGGGGCGATATCCCAGACAAAAAAATTGGACTGTGGTCAGTGCGAATGTAAGCGGCGGGCAAACAATCGGCTTTTTCTGACCACAGTACCAATACAATTCAGGGAGGAAATGAAACCATGATTACTCTAGGATAGAAACGTATACCGCAAAATTTTCAACTTTGACCTATTAATGGAGGGACTGCCACACTCACCAAAGTCTTTCGCCATCTGCGCAGTATTTCTACTATGCCTCAGCTACAAGGAATAATTAAAAGATGCAGCATTTTCAGGGCGGCCTAACTGCAATCCTTCTTCTTAACACAATCTAAGCTGACTTGGCACTCTCCCGTTCTTGCGATCAACTTTGTAGAGTGAGACTGACACAACCTTCTTATGCGCATCGCGGCGCAGTAACAACTTCATCGAATTACCAGGTCATTTGAAACCCTCATACCTGTACCTGCTCTGTTGGCGGCATCATAACCGGCATTCTCTACACTTTCAGACAAGACTTTTGCGGGGAAGTCTCGGCTTTGGTTAGAGATTAGCTTCAGTACAGCTTGCCATCTTGGTTCGCAAGCGTTCAATATTATTATTATCCGCACTTTACTCCACTTCCCATATCCCCCATTTAACGTGATTAAGGAATGACTAAGAGAGTGATCCGAAGGCGGTATTTATAGCAGTATGTCCCTCTAATTGCATGACAAACTTCGCCTCTTACTTTAACTCTTTACAATAGAATGTCACCCAAATTATCACTCTGAATTCACCTATTTCACCAGGTATTTAATCCTTCTTTAATCATTCTATAGTTTACAGCTTTTTTGACCAACTTAACGTACAATATTAGCGTTGCTTGGTAGTTACGATTTGAACCAGGTAGCTCACAAAAAATTCGGCGCGTAATTCCGGGGCGACGCCGAGTAAAGCAATCGAACCCGGAGAAATGGGTGCATTAGACACCCAAATATAGCAAGGACAGGTCAGAAAATGAAAAAGTTAGTAACAATTTTGGCAGTTGTGTGTGTGATGGCTATGGCGAATTTTGCTTCGGCTGACACATTTGGAACAGGAGATAATCAGTTCAACATCGACTTTGTGCCGATTTCTGGCAGCACGAACCCCACGAGCGGTTACGGCATTGTCAACAACGACTACCGCATGGGCACCTACGAGATCAGCAACGACCAGTGGAACAAGTTCAAGGCCACCTATGGTGCGGTAACAGGCAGCCCTTCGACTGCATATAACTCTGATCCTTACTTCACGGGTGAGAGCGTTCCGACCAACAATGTAAGCTGGTACGAGGCGGCACAGTTCGTCAACTATCTGAATACGAGCACCGGCCATCAGGTAGCTTACAAGTTCACCGGCACACAGGGTACAAGCGGTTATGCCCTCGGTGTGTGGCAGAGCGGCGAAGCAGGTTACAGTGCAAGTAATCCTTACCGCAACAGTAATGCGTATTATTTCCTGCCGACGGAGAATGAATGGGTCAAGGCGGCCTACTGGAACGGCACGAACCGCCAGACCTACGCGACGATTGGGGACACGACTCCGACACAGGCAGGTTGGAACTACTACAAAAAGGGATATGCCACGAACCCTTATGGCCCCTGGGCAGCCACCAGCGGCAGTCAGGAACTCAACGGCACACATAACATGATGGGCAATGTCTGGGAATGGATGGAAAGTCCATATTGTACTGGAGATTATTTGTCCGGTTCCTATCGTGGCCTTCGCGGTGGGTCGTACTCCAGCGACTTCGCCGACTACCTCGCGTCGTACTTCCGGAACATCTACAACCCGAGCCTCGACAACGTCTTCGTCGGTATCGGGTTCCGTGTTGCCTCCGTCCCTGAACCAGCAACAATCGCAGTGCTTAGTCTTGGCGTATTGGGCATACTTCGCAGAAAACGCACAGCCTAACCTCAACCCAACAACAGAGTCCGGCCGCACGTAATCCCGGCCGGACTTGATGAGACTTG
>JBAXQP010000082.1 GCA_037131655.1 bacterium
TCGGCCAGTCGTGTTCTATCCAGCAAGCATTATGGATGCTAACATTGTTGGAAGCACAAAATATTGAAGCGTTTTTTGAAGTAGCGCCAGCCGATATTCGTGTAAGCACACCTTTAAATGGTTACGTCGTAGTCGATCCGCTTTACTTATGTGAAGCCGAGCAAGCCCTTAAGAAATGGAACGCTCTAAAGATACCAAATCACTTTTTTGCCGCTTAATTAATATATTTCTCAGTCATACATGAAAACTCCTTCCTTCTTCATTTCCTTCTCTTTATCCAAAGGGAAGGATTTTTTTATTTCATCATCCCCGTACTTCTTCCGGATTTACACGTTCCTAGCACATTTGGTCCGATTCCTGCATTTACATCTAATTGTGTATGTCAACTGAGCTAAGGAAACGCTTGACAGCATGCATGAATAAAAATATAGATGAGAGGTATTTACATGAAATTCTCTAAATACTGTTTGTTAATAGGTCTGACTCTATGTATGTTCAGCGGAGCATTCGCAATAACCACTACTTATAGCTATAACTTTGTGCCAACCCCGAACGATCTAAGTGACTTGGATCATTACAATTACTTCACATGGGGTATTAATTGGATAGTCCCAAGCAACCAAGTAATCCTTGACGCTGTCCTCACAATCAGTAAAATTGACGATTGGACAAATGAGTCTAATGATCATCTCTATATACATCTGCTTGATAATGCGCCAGTAGGGTCTAAAGCTACTTGGGATAATCAGGGCGGTGGGGACAACTTTGCCGGCGCAGGTCCTTTAATAGCCAACTATGAAGATCCAGGACCAGGCACTGCAAATTTATCATACCGATTTAGCGATCTTGGACTTGTTAATACTCTAAAAAGTTATCTATCAAACAATAATTTCGGGATCGGGTTCGACCCTGATTGCCACTACTACAATTGTGGTGTCAAGCTTAATATTACGACACAGAACAGCACACCACCTGTACCGGAACCTGCATCACTATCAATCTTAGGTATGTTCCTAACCGGATCCTTCCTAAGTATTCGACATAAACGCCGAGGGTAAGCGGTAAAACAAAAGGCCAGGAACACTATAGTTCCTGGCCTTTTCTAATATATGCCTTATTTACCCTCGCCTGTTAAGCTAATCTGGATATGGCGACGGTCAAAAACTTGACCACCTGGATCATTCCAATAGCCTGAGTTGCTCAGATAAAGTATGGCTTTGACTGAACCTGGGCTTGTCGGTTTAAATCTAACAACAAAGAAATGACTCTGCTGAGGATTCAAACGCTTCAGGAATGTCGGATGGGTCGGATCGCTCTCAACCTCAACGACCGAGAAGGAAGGATCACCCTCGACTTTAAGCAGGTTCGTTCGCAAATAGGATGGATCACCGGTTTTGGGCCAATCATTTCGAACCACAAACCGGAGTTCAACTCCTGAGCCGCCAACAGCACTCTGGCCAAAATTCACATCACCCTTATCACTTAATGGCTTACCGATTACAGTTGGAATTGGCTTTTTATTTTTCCCGAGAACCTTCCCAGTCTTTTTGTCATATGAAAGTTGATCAGGAGCGACAAACATGACAATACGTCCACCTGGATCAAGAAGCTGTGTACCCGCCCATGGATCTTGCCTTGGAATCAGCTTCCAAATACCGATTACAGCCACAATTAGGATTAGAGCAACCAGCCACCACGGAGGCGCAGGGGAGACATAGGCTTTGGATTCAGCCACTGCAGGCTTGTACATCTGCGAATCAGGAGTTGCTTCGACCTTGAAATCCACCCCGGATGTGAGTCCAAACCAGGGGCGTCTCTTTGGACGAGCTGTCAGCGAAACATCTTCTGAACTGTTCTTGTACAACCTAAAGGTTTGGCGGTCAAAGTAGTACTTGCAGCCGCCCTTTGGGTTATCCGTAAATTGGTCTCTAGCCGTCATGCCAACGGTAACATCAAAAGGCAATGTGTTGAGAACAGTGACCTTATAGGTGCTTTCTTTGCCACTACGACGCAAGGGTATCACATTACAACTCGGCCCTGGAGCGCCGCGTACAGTTAAACGCACCGTATGGCGCACAGCATCTCCGCCTGTCAACGGAGTAATGACAACTTGACAACTATAGACATTATCGCCGGGCGGAACATCCATCGGTGGCTGGAATATAACTTCAAGTTGGCCCTTTCCGCCCCCGTCGACCCATACATCCCCCACCGGGATGCTATACCATTTCTTATCGATCGGCCCATCGATGCTGAGCTGATAAGAACTACCCACCGAACTAGAGATTGTAATAGTTGCCGCACCTGTTGCGCCGGCATTTAAATCAAATTCCGATTGTGAGATGTTTGTGTGAAACATCTCCTGTTGTCCACTGCCCTCCAAATTGTTGACCTCCTGAAATTTTATAAACCGAGCACCCGCCCGGGATTTCGTTTACTAGATAACTTGATTTACCCGTGTATAGGCATATACTGCTACGTTCACTCCAAATTCCAAAGCGGCGCGGATGACCTCTCGGGAAAGCCCTTTTTCTTTCGAGCCTCCCTGCCAGGCTGTTCCATAATCTCCGCTACTTACTACCAACCCGTTGCCAGCCTTTACAGAAGCTTTAGCCGCCCCTTCCGGAGCATCAGAGAAGAGATGACGGGTTTTAAGCAAATCATGTCCGCGTTTTACATCGCCGAGCTTTTCGCCCAACTCAGTAGCGAGGGCGTCAGCAGCTTTAGTAAAAGCTTCCCCTGCCCCATCGGCAAACACTACCCCGCCGCGTTTGATTAATGCTTTGAGCGATGCGGCTTCCCATTTGACAGCTTCTGATGCGTTCACATAGACAAGGCTGGCTTCCTCAGGCACTTCAGTGCCCAATCCCAGGAATTTAACCCGAAGACCAGAGGTCATCTCAATCTCACGCACCCAATTGCGCACTCCCTCAAAAACCGCCGGTTCTTTACCATCTGCGCTATAGAGCCATAGCCCAATCGTGCCTTTGGACAAAGGGTCAGCATTGACACGAAATCGCAAATCGATTTCGTTGGGTTTAGGGCGAAGCGCATCTTTGGCATTAGTGACTTTTACATCGGCCCCAGGACCACTAATCTGAACCCGCGCAAGCTCTACATACGGTTTAGGCGGTAGGGTCAACAATGCATAAACGAGCTTGCCCTCACGGATACGTGTAGGGAACTCTTTGCCGCCATGCAACTGACTAAAGCGGTTTTCAATGTCCGCATCTTGATAAAGCGCGACCACATAGAAGAGGCCTTCCAGGTTCTCCTGGATGCCTAAATCGATTTCACCTTCGATGACAATCACATTGCCTTCGGGATCGATTGCCACTCCCGGATACACCCGCACAGCTCGACTATTGGGTTCGCGTTGCGTAACTTCACAACCCTGCACTACCCCTGCGCCATGCAACATCAAACTGTGCAAACGTTCGTGATCACGATGATAGCACTGGTCGGTCTGCCAGACGCCCTCATCGATCATTAAACCATTAAACGGCTTAACCCGCATAAACGGAAGTTCAAACCCATTTGGTAATCTCATCGTTTCTAACCCCTCTCCCTAAATTTTCTTAAAAACCTAAGCTCGGCAGCGCAGACAAGTCAAGGCCCGCCTCAAGACAAAGCTCATAAGCGGCATGAGCCGGCTTTTCGGCTTCAATCACCTGGCGGATCAATATCTCTTCTTCCGCGGTGACTTGCGCATGAATCGTGATAATAAATGTGCGGTCCGGCCCGGAAGCCATGAGCGTTTCCCGACCCATGCGGGAATAGTCCATGCCTAATCGAAACCCATTAAATGTCTGCGAAATCTCACAGTCATGACCGGTCAGTAGCTCCAAAAAAAGCTTTATTCCTTCAGCGGTTCCACGCCAGCGATATAACTCGACTGCGCGCATAATAACTTCGCGTTGACGCTCCACAGGCCAACGCCCATTCAAGCGCATCGCCACCCATTGCGCCAAAAACGGCAAGAAACTCGACGGCGTCATCCGTGGGTCGAAATAGTATGATAGCGTCTCCAAGAAACGCATGAAATCAACAAACGGCGCTTCATAGATGGCTAAGAGACGCTGCATGAGCATGTCGTTATGAAATATCGAAGGCAGATAACGCATGCTGGTAGTCTCGACAGGATCGAGAAAGGTACTTGCTCTTTCTAAAGCATAGTTATTCTGTTGGCCTGATTGAATAGTGCTCATTATGCATCCACCCATAGGCTGACTTCATGTTTAGCCGAGCAAATCGCCATGTCATCACTGACACGGATCATTGGCTCCGGCTCAGAGCGAGTACCGTCTGAGTTCATTTGGCACAACTCGACATTGGCTGCAAATTGGACACCTTCGACAGAATGGATGACGGCATAGATTTCCGGCAACCTGAGTTCTCGTCCAATAAGTAGCCCCGTTCCTTCCGTCCCCCCGATGACCGGATTGACATAACGATAGAGCTTCTCTTCAACTGCCGCCACAACCGCTTCAGGATCATATAACGGATGGACGCTAATACGAGTAATCACGCATACACTCTTGTAAGTGGGCGTTCCCACATTCAGATAGACCCCAAGCGGCATACGCCTAAATAACTCGCGTTGAATGTCCTCTTTGATCTTCTCCGAAAGCACCAAATGCTCCGGAGGAATAAGTGAAGCGGGATTTGGCACCTTTGGTATAACTAAAAGTTGGACTACCCCAGGTGGCGGGTTAACGGTCAGGTCCACCCCATCACCAGCCGGCCTAGTGGGTACACATATCGCTCGATGGACGGATGAAGAAGACCGTTTGGCTAGTTCTTCATAATCCTCCTGAACGATCGCCCGCTCTTGAATGCGCAACATCTTCTGTCCTTTAATCTTCGCATCTTCTAGCTCTTCCGGATCGGTTCCACCCGTAGCGGGATAACGGTTGGTTACTGATGCTACATACGGAATGGAGGTCTTGAGCTGCGTGAGCATATTTTCCCTAAGGTTCCCACTCACCCCACCGCCATGCCGATAGGTTATACGAACTTGTTTACCCTTTTCCGGCACTTTGCCATATTGGCGTTCGCTTCCATCCTGCTGCCCAATGGAGGGACCAAAAAGTATCTCTCCACTGACGTAATCGACCAAATAGTTGAGAGAATTGGGCTGAGAATCGGCAAAGGAAACCACCGGTTCCCATCGATCCCAAGTCCCCGGAATGTCATCGGCTTCAACTTCTAATACCTCTTCACTCGAAGTAAATGGCAGGATCGGCATGTTATGCACTTTGAAGAACTGTCCCGGTTTGCCGCTACTTACCCCTAACATTTCATCGGCTTCAAGGGTGGCATGAATCGCCGAAACTGTTCCACCGCGCGCTTCCCCACTAACACCTGAAATCCGCGGAGATTCGCGATAGTGATAATTGGCCGGCGCTTCCATCGTTCGAACCCGCAGCCAATAACCAGTCTTAAGGTCCACTTCAGTGCGCCCAATATCTGACGGCACGTGAAGTCCAACTTCACCGGTAATGTTCAGACCACCGGTAGTATCATAGGCCAAGTCCATCGGTCGCCACTGCCCATCGGATTCACGGCGATACTGCCACTCCAACGGTGGGCGGGTCGGATCGATACCCGTCCCTCCAATTGCCGCACACTCCAAACGAAGAATAATTAGGTTGCTTTCGATATTGTTTTCGAACCCAAAATAGACTGAATTGCCGGGATCAGGTCCTTTTTTAGGATCATCAATGCGGAAAGCAGCAAAATTAGTTTCTTCTTGCCCCTCTTCTGCCGTCTCAGGCAGTCCCAGCATCGCTGCCGAGATCGCCCCCTGTTCGCGTATGAAGTTCGAAGCTTCATAAAAGCGATCGGGTTGACCGGTAGTGGGGTTAATCCAGCGGATCAGTACATGTTTGAGTTGCGGAACCACGATTTTAAGCGTTTCCTGAGTGCTAAAGACGATGGCTTCATCGCTCTCCGTACGCAGGGTCGCTACTTCAGTGGCTTTAGGAATCACCACCGCATGGGGTTGTTGAGAACTTAAAGTGAAGGTGAGTTTAGTGGTGGCCGCTTGACCAGGATTGAGGGTCACCCCCAACATCTCCAAAAACTTGACGTAATGGCGCTCAGGCACGCGGTTAAGGCGATAGATGACCATCTCGCTCATCCAGGCGAATAGTTCGATGAGCGCCACCCCAGGGTCGCTCACATTGTGGTCGGTCCACTCCGGACAATACAGCGGAATGCGCCGTTTGGCTTCATCTACCAAGTCCTGAAACTTTCTATCATCTAAATTGGGTGCAGGTAGTGGCATCGATTAATCCTCCCCGGGAATCAGATAAAACGGAAAAACCAAATTGCGCTCATGATTGGATCCGCGTAATTGATAACGTACGCTCACCAACATTTGAGCTTCATCTTGAGAATGCGGTCTAACATCGACTTCAATTTCTTCGATGCGCGGTTCCCACCGCTCCAGCGCCTCTAAAACATAAAAGCGCATCAGACCGTGAGTCGTGGCATTGTTCGGAGCAAAGATCAACTTATAAATGTCCGAACCGAATTCAGGACGCATCACACGCTCACCTTTAGCAGTGAGCAAAATCAACCGGATTGCCTCCTGTATATCTGTTTCGCCAGTCGATAGCGAGATTCCTCCTCTTTCATTAATTCCTAGAGGAAAACTCCATCCCGCTCCTAAAAATTCTTTTCCTGCCCGAAACGCTTCTGACATAACAAGCCTCCGAGTTTCATTAAAGCTGTTAGCTATCAGCCTTTATCCTCTTATACTACTCTCTACGCAAACTATCTCTAACTATCTCATATGTTCGCTTAACTCTCATCCAGCCTGGTGGATTATCTACCGCATAGGGCGCTATCATACTTACCGCCAGCCAGCATTGGCCTTCCTGTTTGAGGGCAGTTCGAAGTTCGTTTTGCACCCCTTTGACCATAAGTGACGTTGTATATTCCTGCCATCCGTTTCCCGTATCTTCAAACGGAGTCATTTCTTCGACAACATATCCTTGCGCAAGCCACAATTCACAAAAACGACTACTCATACCTTGGGGGTCACTGATCCCCGATTCCAGCACAGGCATAGAGAATACTCCTAAATGCCCGGTTAAACCATCTCCTTCAAAGGCTTGCAGCCAGATACAGGCTGAATCCTGTCTGTGCATCTGCCCACATCTAAGCTGCCAAGAGACGGGATAATTAAAACGAACTCCTGCCCCATCCTGGTCTAGCTCTTGAACCTGTTCAGCTTCACCACCAAGCCGCTGTGTCAGTTCAAAAGAAACTGCTGCCGTCTCCAAAACTTGAGCCATTTGATCGAAATCACTCTTCCATGCGATGGCTTCTAAAATAAATAGCTCTGTCGCATCAGGCAATGCTCGTATTCTAACACTGAACGGACCATTATTATCCGGAACTTCTAAAAGTAAGTCCAAATATTGATTCCCTGCCACAACACCATTTCCCTGCTCAATTATTGTCGCGCCTATTTGCCAAGCGTACCATACAAGCCAATCCTGCCATGAGATGAGGTAGGGCGCGTTAATCACGTTCACCGCCACCATCCGGCGGGATATCCCCACATCTGGCGAGGTAAATAACCCCAATGTTGTCAACTTCCCTGGCTCGAATGTCGGTTGGGCAAAACCTGTCTGCTTTCCCCAATCAGGGGGGATCAAAAGGCGATATCCCAACCGCTCATAGCCGTAAGGCATCGTTTGAATACAGGTATATTCCGACTGTATTATAAGGTCCGACGGTAAATTATGATAAAGCCACTTATAGCTTGAAATCTCTGACATTCAATTAATCCCTGGCGTCCAACTAGCCGCCCAACGGGTTCCTCATATTTTCAACAATTTCAATTTCAGGCATTTGAGGTATCGCCATCGCAATAAATGGCATACCCTCAAGCGCTAGTGTAACAGACCGCACAGAGACAGGGTCAAGTGTTACCCCCGCAGTGTACTCGATAAGCGGCGCGCCAATATTAGATGGACACGAAATCACAGAAGCCCCCGATTGAATCACATCAATATAAATCGCCGGTTCCCTAGTACCAGGCGGAGGCCCGAACGGAGACAGCTCCGGCACCGAAGGCTTCCCAAACGGTGTTATTTCCGGCACAGGTTGTGCAACCATTACCGGCTCAGGTTCGGGTTGTGGCTCTGGTTCAGGTTCAATAATTACTACTGGCTCAGGTTCGGGGGCAATTTCTATCGCTGATACGGTTTCTTCTTCAACAGTCACAACAGCAACCGGTTCCGCTTCAATCACAGGCACATCAACAACTTCCGCTTCCACTACAATCACTGCTTCTGGTTCAGGCTCTGACTCTGCCACCATAACTGGCTCTGATTCCTCTTCAAAAACAGGCGCAGTTTCTTCATCGACAACCTCAGCAACGACTGGCTCGGGCTCAACAATAACATCCGGTTCCAGTTCAGGCTCAGCAACTATTACCAGCTCAGGTTCTGACGCTACTTCTATTGGTGTTACAACCTCTTCTTCAACAGCCTCAACAACCATTACCGGATCTGGTTCAACTATAGGCTCAGGAAGAACTTCCGTTTCCGCTACAATCACTGCTTCTGGTTCAGTCTCTGGCTCAGCCATCATAACTGGCTCTAATTCCTCTTCAATAATTGGCGCCGATTCTTCCTCGACTGATGCAGCAACTGCTACAAGCTCGGGCACAATTTCAACCTCTACTGTAATTACTGGTTCGGATTCAGGAATTGGTTCTGGTGCTATTTCTTCTTCGGCGACAGCTTCAACAGCAATAGATTCCGGCTCGATAATAGATGCTATTTCCTCTTCTGCAAGCGCTTCTACAGCAATAGGTTCTTCAATGGCCTCTTCTTCTTCCGGTTCAACTACTGGCTCCTCGACTGTCTCGATTGCTTCTGGTTCTGGCTCAACAACCGGTTCTTCTTCAATCGTAACAGCCTCTACTGGTTCAGATTCAATAGCTTCTACAGTATCAGACTCAGGTTCTTCAACCTCAGCCACATCGAGCACAGTTTCGGTTTTCGCTACCGCTTCAACGACAACTTCCTCCGTCGGTTCAATCACCTCTTCAATAATCGTTTCCGCAATGATCTCAATCGGTTCAGGAGTAGCTTCAACTTCTTCGACTTCAGTTTCTACCGCTGCCTGTTCAACTACTTTCTCAATAATTGGTTTTTCAACCTCAGCCACATCGATCACAGTTTCGACTTGCGCTTCCGCTTCAACGACAGCTTCAATAATAGGTTCTGGTTTGTATTTTGATTTACGCTTAGATTTTGACTCGGGCTTTACTTCAACTTCTTCTACCGGTTCCTCTAAAGCATTAACTTCAATAGGAACCTCTTCTACCATAGGCTCTGCAATTACTTCTTCGACTGCTGCGACTTCAAGGTCCGGTACAGGTTCCTCAACCAATACCGACGCTTCTAGTTCAGGAGCAGCTAGCACTTCTTCGATAAGAGTTTCCTCAGGAGCTACAGCTACTACTTCTTCAAGAACCTCCTCTATAACTGGTTCGACTGGTACTTCTTCAACAAGAGGTTCTTCAGGGGCAACAGCTACTACTTCCTCCTGTTCTTCCACTACAACCGGTTCGACAGGTACTTCTTCGACTGCTACAACATCTGGCTCAGGTACAGGTTCCTCAACAGCATCTGGAACTTCAGGCTCTAGCTCAGATACAGCTACTTCTTCTTCAACAAGAGGTTCTTCAGGGGCAACAGCTACT